>JAGQVA010000889.1 GCA_020438265.1 Bacteroidota bacterium | reverse complement strand
TTTTTTTTTTTTTTATTCCCCTGTTTACCAAGTTTATTCTGATAAAAATTTTGATCCCAGAGATACAAATCTTCAACCGTGCTGTAGATTCCGCCTGATCCGACCAGATCAAAGCGCATCATCATATTGGAAAATTCTCCTTCAAACGGCTCCCCATAACCAAATGCCCGGTTTTTGATCAATCTGCGATTGTCATTATAAAACTGGGTGTTTTTCATTCTCAATGGACCGAATATATGTTCTTGTGCGTATTCCCTGATGCTTTTTCCGGTTATCTTTTTGACAATCATTGCCATCATGAAGTAGCAGGAATTGCTGTATAGATAGCGGGTTCCTGGTTCAAAATTCAGGGCTTTTTGTCTGAAAATAATGTCCAGGACTTCTTCTTCTTCAATCTCGTCAAGGTAGTTTCTGCCAGACATTTCCCAGAGTTGTAAATAATCACGTATTCCGCTGGTGTGGTGAATGAGGTTGCGGATATTAATCGGGTAGCCATAGTCTGGCATTTCTGGAAAATATTTATGAATATCGTCATCCAGATTGATCTTCCCTTCCTCTTCCAAAAGCAGCATACACATCGTTACAAACTGCTTGGAAACGGAGCCGATGTAAAAAACGTTTTGGGGAGTAATGGCGAGATTGTGTTCCAGGTCAGCCATTCCATATCCTTTTGAAAATACGATTTTTCCGTTTTGGACTACCGCCAGGGCACAGCCCGGGGAGTTGGGATTATCCCATTGTGCAAAGACCTGATCGATGGCGTTTTGTTGGTTTTTGGGGAGTTTCTGCGCATACAGGGATAGCGTGATTGACACTAAAAAGAGGAAGATCAGTGATATTTTCATGAGGTTTGGGTTAACACATAGTATTCAAACAAAGCTAGTTCTTTTGTATTTATGAGGAAATGCATAATCATTTCCCCATCCAGGTAATCACCAACCCTTTGCACTCTCCCACCATTCCTCCAACTATTTTCGTAGCATCAAGGACAATCTTCTGCTTTCCGGGAGATAGGTCTAATGTACCAATATTCATTCTCGCCCAGGTCTGATCCAACGCTTCCGGACGCCCTTTGATTCTGTCCAGATTGGAAGAAATCTGCGGTATAAACGCTTCTGAAACGACTTTCCTGACTGATTGCTCTCCTACTGTTACTCTCACTTCTGATCCCAAATTAGCTGGCAAAGCAGTGTACAACATCGCTACCTGATATTTTCCGGGCCTGATCACTTCAATATCCCATTCCATTTTATCAGTAGTATTTTTCCAGTTAATGATCCAGTCATGTGCCCAGCCATTGCGGTTGTGTTTATAGGTGATGACCCCACTGATACTGGCTTCGTGAGCAGGTAGATTTACTAAAGGAGCTTCATGATAGCCTATCGGGATACCTGGTATAGGTAAGTTTTCACGGGTTACTTCCTGATACCAGCTCAGGTATTGGTTGTGGAGTTTTTGTAGTAACTCAGGTTTTTCAGAGGCGATATTTCGGGTTTCGGATGGATCATTGATCATATCATAAAGCTCAGGGCTTTCAGTATTGGCAACCAGCCGGTATTGATGAGTGCGTGCTGTGCCCGGATAGGGTCTTTTTTCCGCAGTTCGGCTTACATGGGTGAAAATAGTGCGATTGTTTATAGAGTCAGATTTTCCTGACAGAAGGCTTTTGAGACTTATTCCGTCTGACTTGGGCATAGTTGGAGGCTTTATGTCGCACAAATCAATAAGCGTTGGGAGAATGTCCATTACAGCGGTCTGTTCCTGCAAAACCAAACCCGCAGGAATTTTCCCCGGCCACCGAATAAAAGCCGGAACCCTCACTCCACCTTCATGCACATGTGCTTTCCAACCACGCATTCCGCCATTAAAACGATTGCCATTGGGACCATTGTCAGTCATAAAAACGACAATCGTATTTTCTGCTAACCCGTATTCGTTCAGGGTAGCGAGCAGGCGATTTACATTATCATCTATATTTTCAACCATCCCGTAAATGGCAGCATTTCGATCTGTCAATCCTTTGTTTTTATATTTGTCAAAATACTTATCAGGCACCTGAAAAGGGCCATGAGGAGCATTATAAGGTACATAACAGAGAAATGGTTGGCTTTTGTTCTGGCGAATAAAACTTATTGCAGAATCAGTTAATACATCAGTAATAAACCCTTTGGTAGAAATAAATGTATCCTGACTCTGAAGATTTGCATTGAAATAATTTGACCAATGTCCTCCACAAAACCCGACAAAACGGTCAAATCCCTGCCCCATAGGATTATAAGGATAATGCGCTCCATTATGCCATTTGCCAAAACAACCCGTTGCGTAATTATTGGCTTTAAATACTTCAGCAATCGTTACTTCCTCACTTCGCATGTTTTCAGTTCCACGGGTTACCCAATAGGTTCCGGTACGCAAATGGTAACGTCCTGTAAGCAGACTTGCACGAGTGGGCGCACATAAAGGCGTTACAAAAAACTGATCCAGCCTCGCGCCTTCATTAGCGAGATTATCCAGAGTTGGAGTGTCTATCGAATCGTTCTCATGAATGCTCAGATCACCATATCCCTGATCATCGGTGAGAATAAGGAGAACGTTTGGTGAAGAGATCTTTTTGTCTGGTAGCTGGCTACAGGCTGATAAAAAAAGGGAGATTATCAAAAAGAATAA
>JAGQVA010000087.1 GCA_020438265.1 Bacteroidota bacterium | reverse complement strand
GTTCGGACCGGACGCAAGGTTGAGTGGGACCATACAGCAAAAAGAATTGCCAACATTGAGCCGGAAGTGCTGGATGAAATTCGGATTTCTTAGTTTTTTGTTGATGAACACGGAGGCACAGAGTCAGAAGTACGGAATAGTTACATCATTCGTATTTTCCTCTGTGCCACTGTGTCTCTGTGTTGAAAAATGACCTCACTACCTTACATAGCAATTTTTGAAAAACTCCCACAGATCGCACAGATAAATTCCTTTAAGCGTTTAGATCCGTGAAATCTGTGTTATCTGTGGGAGATCATTAGTACTAAGATCTTCTAAAAATCTTATATGAAATCAGTACGATACTCTCTTTTTTTTATCGTCTTATTGGGACTCACTACCAATTGCCAACAAGAGCCGGAAATACCCTATTACACCGTAGAGGGAGAGGCCCAGGGAACAACTTATCATATCACTTATTCAGATAACCAGGAGCGTAATTTTCAGTCCCGGCTTGATTCCCTTTTCGACAGAGTCAATCACTCTCTCTCGACGTATCATGAAGGTTCCTTGATTAATCAATTTAATCAGGCGATGTCTTTGGAAACAGAAGATCCATTATTTTTGGATATGATCAAACAATCGGGAGAGGTGTATCGCCAAAGCGAAGGAGCTTTTGACACTACTGTCATGCCGTTGGTAAAGGCCTGGGGATTTGGCCCTGAAAAAGAACCCGAACAACGAATTGAAAACCTGGATTCTTTGCGTCAATTGGTTGGGTTTGAGCATCTGAAGATAGGAAATGGCCAGATTGGAAAAGATCGCGAAGGAGTGCAACTGGATTTTAACGCAATTGCTCAGGGATATACAGTAGATTTGATTGCTGATTTTTTTGAGGAAAATGGTGTGGAAAATTATATGATCGAACTCGGAGGCGAAGTGCTGACAAAGGGAAAAAACCCGAGAGGAAGAATCTGGACGCTGGGCATAGAGCAGCCGCTGGAAATACCAGGGATACAACGCCTGGCTGCAAAAGTAGAATTGAAAAATCAGGCCCTGGCAACTTCGGGTAGTTACAGGAAATTTTATGTTAAAGACGGTGTGAAATATTCTCATACGATAGATCCTTTCCTCGGGCATCCTGTAACACATAGCCTCCTGAGTGTAAGTGTTGTAACTGATAATTGTGCCAAGGCCGATGCTTTTGCGACCGTTTTTATGGTTTGGGGAGTGGAGAAATCCCGGGCATTTATCTCTGAGCATCCGGAGTTGAATCTCCATGCCTATTTTATTTCCGCTTCGAAGGGAGAGGGTTGGGAAATCGAAATGACGGAGGGTATGGAGGGAATTTTGGAGGAGGTGTGAGACTTTAAATTAACTGCAAACTTTCTGTAAAAAAGAGGGAGTTCCTTATTCAAAGCCCCGCTAGGGGCGAAAACGTGGGTAGAAAAGACATACGAGCTTTCTTAAGCGTGCTGTAAGTACGCAACGTAGTTTTACCTTGCGTACTTACAGCACGCTTTAAAGACCTCAACACGATGTTCTACCCACGTTTTCGCCCCTATGGGGCTCCTGTTTTTACCTTAGAGTTATTTTATCTCCCCTTCACCTCTGATTTTTCCATTTGACCAGATCCTCTGGCGTATCCAGATCAAAATCTCCCTTTGGAAAAGGAACCTTTATGATCTGATCTGAAAATTTCCCAAACAAAGACCTGGCTCCCTGATCATCAGAAATTTCACGGATGGATTCAAAGAAAATATTCCCGAAAATTGCGGGCGTGCCGATCGTATCTGCATAAGAAGATGCGATAATATGATCGGGTTTTTCTTGTGCCTTTTTGATTAATTTATTTAATACACTGACTTTCAAATGGGGCTGATCGCAAACCATGACAAGAATTCCCTCTTGTTCCGGAGCAACCACATGCATGGCCGTTTTGAGCGACGAACCCATTCCTTTTTTCCAGTCGGGATTGATGACAGTATCGAGGGGAAGGTTGATCAGTTCCGGCAATATATTTTCCCGGGAAGCACCCAGAACCACGGTAAGGCCATCAATGTCAGACTTTAGCGCCAATTTGGCCATGTGCCTGATCAAACTCCGACCTTTTATATCGATGAGCTGTTTGGGAGCGCCCAGCCTGGTAGAGCCTCCGGCGGCGAGTAGAATTGCGTGAATACCCATGCCGGGAAATTGGTAAAATCCGGGGAATTAACAAAATGTATAGACCAGGAAACGCCAAAATTTTACCAAATGCGAAATCGATAAGCCATAAAAATGTAAAAATATAATTTTTATTTCTGATGTACTTTCAAAAAAATCTCTTATCTTACCCTAAATATTTAATCTATCGAAAACATTTACCCCTGCTCTATGGATATTTATTTCAAACGAACTAATTCAAAAATCACAAACCTTTTTATCTGTTTGTTTTCAGGTTTGGTTTTTAGCATTCCGGCTACTTTGCCTGCCCAATGTATCAAAGGCGACTGTGATACGGGAAAAGGTCAGTACTCTTACCCCAACGGAGACTATTATAAAGGAGAATGGAGAAGTGCCAAACGGCACGGAGAAGGAACCTACAAACATGCCAATGGCGATGCGTATGAAGGAGAATGGAGAAATGATGAAATGCACGGTCAAGGGAAATATTCCTATGATAATGGAGATGTGTATGAAGGGGAATATAAAAAAGGAATGAAGGATGGCTTTGGGGAATTAGCATTTCATTCCGGAGGCTCATACAAAGGACAATGGTCCAATGATAAACAAAATGGAGCAGGCACGCTCTCTTACCCCAACGGAACGGAAGTTACAGGAATCTGGATCGATGGCAAAGCTAACGGAACAGCAAAATACTTTTATGATAATGGAGATTATTATGAGGGAGAGTTTCAGGACAACCAGCGGCACGGACAAGGTAAAATGGTTTATGAAACAGGGAATATTTATGAGGGAGAATGGAATAAGGGGGAAAGGATTGGTTATGGAAAGATGACCTTTGCCTCCGGAGTGGTTTACGAAGGCGATTGGGAAGACGGGAAATTTAATGGAGAAGGAGCGCTAACCACTACTGCGGGTTCACAATATGTGGGAACTTTCAAAAACAGCCGTTATAACGGAAAGGGAGTCCTTCTGCACAGCAACGGTGATATTTATGATGGCCATTGGCTGAATAGCAAAAAACATGGTTATGGCTTGTATGTCTACACAGATGGCAGCCGTTACGAAGGGTATTGGAATATGGAAAAAAGACATGGGCTGGGTAGATATCAGTATGCCGATGGGACGATTTATGAAGGAGAATTTAATTCAGGCAAAATTCATGGATTAGGCAGGCAGATGTATCTGGATGGAAAGGTACAAGCCGGAAAGTTTCTCTATGGGAAATTCCATGAAAACCTTCCTGCTCCGACACCTCAGAAATCCGGTCTGAACTGGCCTATGACTGAAGCTACCGCTTCGTTATTTATTCCAAAAGAATCGTTTGAGTCAACAGAAAATCTTGAGGAAATCCGGGACATTTTGCTGAAAGAGATGGATGGTGGAGGATATTTTGAAAAACAATATTTCTGGATTAATCCTAAAAGAACGGAAGATGGATTTGTTTTGGTGAGTCAGATTGAGCGTGTGGATGATCAGGGGGCTTCAAAACCCTTGCATGAACGATGGCTTGAAAGCCCGTTATCAGATGAGAAATTTTCTATTGAAAATATAACGAAAAAACTCGCGAATGCAGAAGCTGGTACCTATCGTGTATTGGTCTACACAGCAACTCATTGGTCTTTACCGGGAGGTGAAATGGTTGCGGTTTCTCGTGGTCAGGATGAACTGGCGGATGGGAAATCGAGAAGTTTTGCCAATCAATACAATTATTCAGCAAAAATTTATGCTTTTGAAGTGAAAAAATCGGGCGAAAAACCTGTTCTTTTGCTTCAAAGTGAACAGGAAACCTATTCGGTGGATATTCCCCTGCCTGGCGATAGATAGAAAGTTGTATAAATAAAAAAGGGTCGCAACATTAGCTGCGCCCCTTTTTTTATATAATCGCTAAGATTTATATTTCAATTTCAGAGTGATCTTCAGACTCTTTGGTTTTACCTTTGCCATTATTTGACCCATTTGCACCATTGTGGTATCCATTTTCAGACACCTTTTCTGAATAATCGTTGTCCTCCTCATCGTTGATTTGTTCCTCTTTCGATCCTACCTTTTCCCAGAACCACTGCTCAAATCTTTTCACCTGATAATAAATCACAGGAACAATCACCAGGGTAATGACCGTCGCAAAACCCAATCCAAAGACAATTGACCAGGCAAATGGCTCC
Organism: Bacteroidota bacterium; assembly: GCA_020438265.1. Taxonomy (GTDB): domain Bacteria; phylum Bacteroidota; class Bacteroidia; order J057; family J057; genus JAGQVA01. Next base: position 7,234 of record JAGQVA010000087.1, on the reverse strand, counting down.
CAGAAAGCTGCGCTATCACCTCCAAAGAATATTTGTGGATCAAGGCTGGAAAGAAGGGTTGCGAAGTTGATGTTCAGAGAAAGTGCTAATGGCACCAATCCCAGAATCGTGGAGGAAGCCGTCAAAACAACGGGGTTAAACCTGATTGCTCCACCTTCAATGATGGAATCTTTCAGACTGTATCCTCTTTTTTGCAGAATCTGGAAGAAGTCCAGCAGAATAATTCCATTATTCACCACAATTCCCGCAAGCGTCACAATTCCCACACCTGAAAGAACTACTGAGAATTCCATGTTCAGGATAGCGTGAGCCAGGAATACACCAACAATACTCAGCAGTACCTGACTAAGAATAATCAATACATTGGAGAATGAGTTAAACTGGGTAACCAGAATCATAAAGATCAGAATGATCGCTGCTGCAAAAGCACCTCCAAGGAAAGCACCTTCCTCTGCCATATCCTGGGTTTGACCTCCCAAAGTGATATTAACATCACTTCCGTTGCGCCCTTTATCGATGTATTCACTCACCCAATAATCTACTTCATTGAAGACGTCATTGACGTTGTACTCAGTAGGTACGTTGGCTGTAATGGTAACTGCTTTTTCCAGATCGCTGCGGTTGATTCCTCCATAACTGGCTGAATATTCTATATCAGCTACAGCCGAGATAGGTACAGACTTGAACCTTCCCGTAGCCATATCCATAAAGGTAACTCGCATGTTTAAAAGAGAAGAAATCTCTTTACGGTATTTTTCATCCAGTTTGAGGATGATATTATACTCGTCTTCATTGGTGCGAAACTTGGATACTTCTTTTCCGAAAAGTGCAGTTCTGAGTTCCATTCCGATTTGTCCGCTGGAAAGACCAATTTCACTGGCTTTTTCACGATTCAAAACCACCATTACCTCAGGGCGCTTTTCGTCCACATCCCATTTCATTTCCTCAAATCCCTGAAGCTGCCCTCTGGAAGAAATAGAATCCAGGTAGGCAAACAAGTCTTCACTGACGTCCATCATTCGGCCAAATTCCTCAGAAGAAACCATAATTTCTATGGGAGCACTTCCGGGAGGGCCGTTGTCATCCTGCGCGACGGATATTTTTGTTCCGGCAATGCCTTTGACATTTTCTCTTACTTTTTCAAGAATTTCCGTAGTTGAAGCACCATTTCTTTCCTTTACCCCTACGAATTCAATCGAAATTTTACTCTTATGAGGTTTGGAAGTACTCTGATCAAAAGATTGCGGATCACCTGCGCCAATGGCCACGTTGGTAATAATCGATTTGACCAGAGGGTTGTCTTTTCCAATCACCTCGAAAACTTTTTCTTCCAGAATACGAGTTACTGAATCCGTTTCTTCAATATTGGTACCGTTTGGCAATTCGTTAAATACATAGACGAAGTTGGGTTCTGTTTTTGGAAACTGAATAAACTTCAGATTTGACGCCTGAACAAAAGCCATCGTCAGGATGATAAATCCAACTGAAGCTGAAATAACTGTCCATGGATGATCCAGAGACCATCGCAGGGTAGCTTTATAAAAATTCTTTACAGCAGGCAATGCAGAATTCTGGAACCATTCAACAGCCAATCTTAATATATAATTATAGAAAGCTACAAAAAGCCCCATGAAAATCATGAAATTGGCGAATGAGTGGCTACCACCCAGGTGAAATAATAATCCTATTACAATTGCTCCACCGGCGTAAGCCCAGGTTTCTTTGTGGTTGACGCCTTCTCCTTCTTTTTTCCGCTTCATAAAAGAGGCCGCAAAGACAGGGTTAATCACATAAGCTACAAATAAGGAAGCAAACAGCGTGATAATCATAACCACTGGCAAAAAGCCCATGAATTCACCTACAGGTCCTGCCCAGAATAAAAGGGGAAGGAACGGACAAATTGTAGTCAGAGTTCCTGCGAAAACCGGCCCGATTACCTCTCCGGCTGCTTTTTTCGCTGCAGTAACAATGGGAAGTTTTTCTTCTGTAAAAAGACGATAGGTATTCTCAATTACCACAATCGCGTTATCCACAACAATTCCCATCGCCAGAATGAAGGAAAAGAGAACGATCAGGTTCATGGTATAACCCAGCCCTGGCAAAGTCGCAAAAGCAATAAAAGAAGAAAGCGGTACTGCCAGTCCGACAAACAAGGCATCTCGAATTCCCATGAAAAACATCAATACTAATGTTACCAGGATAAAACCGATAATAATGGTATTGGTCAGTTCACTCAGGGTATTTCGAGTGAGTTGAGACTGATCAGCAGAAAAGGTGATGGTTACGTTTTCTGGAAACTTGGTTTCCTTCATCTGGTCCGTAATCACTTTGATCTGATCAGCTGCATCCACCAGGTTTTCACCTGCTTTTTTAATGACGTTGAGCGTTAATACAGGCTGCCCGTTGAGTCGTGCGTAACTGTCTCTTTCCTTGAATCCGTCAACGACTGTTGCAATGTCTTTAAGGTAAAGAGAGTTTCCTTTTCCTCCACGAACCACCAGATTCCGAATGTCATCGATACTCTGGAATTCTCCATTCAGGCGGACGGCAATTTTGTGGTTACCCATATCCAGTTCTCCACCCGAAATGATCACGTTTTCCCCACTGATCGTTTTCTCGATATCATTCATGGTGATACTGGCGTTTTCAGCCTTATACAAATCTACATTGACCTGTATTTCTCGCTGTGGAGCTCCTACGATATCTACCCGAAGGATTTCTTTCAGCTCTTCAATTTCTTCCTGGAGTTCTTCCGCATATTGTTTCAACGTTACATTATCATAAGGACCGGAAACGTTGAGAAACAGAATAGGAATCTCAGAAAGGTTGATATCAATGACCTGTGGATCAGCCGGGAGGTCATTGGGAAGATCTCTTTTTGCGCGATCTACCGCTTCCTGAACTTCCCGCTTGGCTTCTTCCAGGTCCACATCTGTATCAAATTCTACAAAAACTGAAGAAAAATCCTGAATAGAAGTACTGTTGATTTCCTTTAATCCTTCAACTCCTTTCAGTTCTTTTTCAATTTTTCGGCTTACCAGGTTTTCTATATCCTCAGCAGAAGTTCCGGGGTAGGGGGTTGATACGAAGATCACCGGCCACTGAATTTCCGGAAAGTTTTCTTTGGGGAGTACCTGAAACGATACCATTCCGGCCACGATAATAACCAGGGTCAGCATAAAAATGGTGATCCTGTTATCAATAGCCCAGCTTGATATCGGAAATTCGTTAAAATTATCTTTCATTGTCTCGTGTGAGTGTTATTGGTTGTTGGCTAGATTTTCTTCTTCCTGAATAAGTATTTCCTGGCCATCACTTAATCCTTTATAGCCCGCAACGATCAGATTCTGGCCAGCTGCTAATCCTTTTTTGACTTCGATTTTACCATCATAGCTCAATCCTGTCTCGATATTGACTCTTTTGGCAAGCCATTGATCTGTCTGTTTTTCTGCAATGAAAACAAACTTACTGATCTCTGATTGTTGTAAAAGGGCCACAGGAACGGTAATAGCGTCTTTGATGGTGCGGTCATTGATGGAAAGTTCTCCAAACATATTGGCTTTCAACATGGGATCGCTGGGAAGTTTTACCTCCACATCAAAAGTGCGATCTACAGGATTGATAGATTGTCCAACTGTAGTAACCTTGGCTTCAATTTCTTTTTCCAGCGCAGGGAAAGAGATTTTTACAAGATCTCCTCTTTTTACATAAGGAATGTAATTTTCGGAAAGCTGAGCTTTCAGACTCAAATCCATGCCATTGACAACACGGAAAGCGGGAAATCCCGGAGAAACGGCTTCTCCAACCTTGGGATTAATTTCGTCTACTGTACCGCTGATAGGAGCTTTAATCTTGCTCATCTCCTTCTGCTCTTCAAGTGTCTCCAGTCTCTTTTCCAAAGATTCCTTTTGATTTTTAGCAGTCAGATATTGAATCTCGGTACCAATTTTCTGATCCCAGAGTTTTTGTTGTTTCTCAAACATGATATTCGCCAGATTCAGAGCCGTTTTTACTTCTTCAATTGAACTTCTCATAACTGCGTCGTCCAACTGAGCCAAAATCTGCCCTTTCTTAACAACTTGTCCTTCTCTCACAAAGATTTGGGTTACTACCCCGGGTGTCTGAGGACTCACCATGATATTATTATTGGACTCCACTTTTCCCTGAACTTCAACAAAATGTTTGAATTCAGAAGCAGCAAGTGGTTTGACATTCACAGAAGCCTGTCTGCTTTTTGCCTTGGCATTGGGGTCCATGGCCGCAATCTCTTTTTCAAGATCGCTGATTTCCTGGCTAAGCGTTCTTAGGGCATTCTTTTTCGCTTCCAAAGAAGATCTTTTTGCTTCAATGGATTGTGGTTTCTCACCACATGAAACCAAAGTGCCCATGAGGATAAGAGAGGTAAATATGATTGTATATCGTTTCATCGAATTGAATTATATTTTTGTGTAGTTAGATTATCTTGTATGATATTTAGAAAATTCGCCTTTGGCTTTCTGAAGTTCCAGTTTGGCCATCAGGTATTCAAACATTCCACTGAGTTGGGATGATTCTGCTTGTTTGAGTTGCGTCTCGGCATCATTGAGTTCGAGACTGGAACCAACTCCTTCTTTATATTTAATCTGACTTACGCGGTAAACTTCACGAGCCAGTTCCACATTTTTTTCAGCCGCATTTAATGTTTCCAGCGAATTATTGAGATTGGTAACAGCAGATTGAATTTCCAGAGAAACGGATTGCTGAAGTATGATCTCTTCATTTTCAATTTTCCGAATGGCTAATTTGGACTGCTGGATCTGCTGATGTTTGCGAAATCCATCAAAAATGGGAATATTCAACTGTAAGCCCATAACAGCAATGGGAAACCATTTTTCATTTGTACTGAAGAGGTTAAACTCATCACGCTGCGCATTCCACTGCATGGATGTAAACCCGTAAAGGCTCGGCATATACCCGGCTCTGTATCTGCGCAGATTGTAATTTTCCAGTTTCAGACGAGTTGACAAAAGTGTAAATTCAATGCGGTTATTGGGGTCAAAATCATCCAGAACGATTTCCATATTAGGGGTTTCCATCAGCTCCCGGGCCTTTTCGCTAAAGGAAATGGGCTCGGAAATAGGCATTCCCATTTGGAATTTAAGCATGCTTTTGCTCAGTTCTACAAATCGTTCGACCTTGGATTTTTCCAGTTTGAGATTGTTGTAGGAAATATTGAGGCGATCCACATCAATTTTTTCCACAAATCCCGCTTCATTCAGCGATTGTGTTTCTGTGTAAAGCGTTTTTAATCTTTCAATATTTGCATCAATCAGGTTAAGTTGTTCCTCAGAAATGAGTGCCTGATAATAGGCTTTACTCACTGCAAGAGCAACCTCTTCCTGACTTCTTGAAGTATTTACCTCAGAAAGCTCTACAAACGTTTTCGCTGCTTGTAAGCCTATGAAGAACGTCCCATCGAAAATGAGCTGATTCAGCTGAATGCCTGCTGTGGACTGCCATGGAAAACCAAATTTCACTTCAAGTGGATCTCCGGGCACAGGTTGCCCTGTTTCGGGATCAATAATCGGATCACCAGTTACCGGATCAACTTTCGGGTTAAATATTCCCGGAAGGATAGAAGTTGGCAGTGACGCGAAATATTGCAAGTCCGCAGAACCATTAATCTGGGGATAACCAGAAGAAATGATTTCTTTCACACTCGCATCGGCGATGTATTCATCAAACCTTGCATTTTGCAGGGTTTTGTTATTCTGCAGGGCATATTGAATACAATCCTCAAGCGTGAATTCAGTAGCTGAGTTGCCCTGTGCTTTCACAAACTGAGATTTACTCAGGAGAAAAGCCAGAATAGTCAAAAGTAAAAATGATCTTGTATAGCGATACATTAAGTCTTCGATTTATTTGATTAGCTGATTTTGTGATTGATCTGAAAATGATTTATCTCTGTATTGCTGGTAGAGCTTTCTGCCTTTTTCTGTAGCAATACCCAGGATATAATTTTCCATCATTTGAATTTGAATTTCTGAGAAATGAAAAATGTCCGGAGGGAAATAGTTGGGATTGAGACTGGCATCAATTTGAGAGATCCGCATTCTGGCGACAATATCGATATTGATATTATCGCGATAAATGCCTTCCTCAATGCCCTGACGAAGGTTTTCTCTTAGTTTGTCGAAAACATATCCGTTTTTATAAGCCTCAAAATGCTCCCATGCTTTTGGATAATATTTTTGAATATCAAAAATTAAGCTGGGGTTGAGATCCCTTAACGATTTAATCGACATGTATACAACTTTCATCATTTCATCAACCGCATTTTCCGATTTATGAGCGATTCCCTCACAACTTTGAATTTCTCTTGTAAAATATGTTTTGGATACCTCTACGACCAATTCCTCCTTATTAGAAAAATATTGATAAATAGTCTTTTTGGATATCCCTAAATCCCGTGCGATATCATCCATGGAAATGCTTTTTACTCCATGCTTCATAAACATTTCATCCGCGCGCATCAGGATCCTCTCCCTTACTTCCATAAGCCTCTTACTCTCTCTTTTATGTGGGTTCTTTAATTGGCCGCAAAACTATGGAAACTATGGAAGTATTCAAAGTTTCCGCCCCTAAAAACGGATATAGTATGAAAAAGGTTTAACTTTTTGTTAACAAATAGAATGATTCTAAATAAGGACTGTTTATTTTATTTTTTGATAATAATTTAGTATGAAAGTGCTAAAAATGAGCCTTAAGAGTGTATTTTGGTGAAATTTAATCTAACGCTGTTATTGGTGATTTATAGATAATTTTATTTGCTTGTGAAAACAAAATAATCATGTCCTATGCGGAAGTTGACAGTCAGGATGATATGGATATTTCTCCTTTTAATATTTTCAAATAATGGATTTTCTCAGGAAGGAAGCACTCGAAAAGAAATTAAAAACGCGCGATGGGCATCCAATGAAGCGATAAAAAATCACGATCTGGACGGTATCTCAGATTTTTGGGATGAGGAAATCGTCATTACGACCGGGAGTGGGGTAGTGCTGAGGAGCGAGGACGAGATATTGAAGGTATTAGAAAGGAGTTTTGCAGGAAATAAGGATTTGTATTATATCCGTAAACCTCGTCAGATCAAGCTGAATCCAGCCGGGGATATGGCCTGGGAGACGGGGCGATGGAAGTCTTATGGTGCCGAGACGAGATATGAGGGGAGATACACTGCTATGTGGGTTAGGGT
>JAGQVA010000888.1 GCA_020438265.1 Bacteroidota bacterium | reverse complement strand
AGGTTGGTCGTTTAACTAAAATATACCGAAGGTATCCTTAAATGTAATTGCACCCAGGCGCGCTGGATTGGGGAATTTGGTAGCTCGTGGGGGGATTGTGTGTGGCATAAAATTCCCCGGTTTTTTGCTCCACTTTTTTCAAAAAAAGTGGATTAATAAAAAATAATGAAACTCTACTTCATCGCCGGCGAAGACTCCGGAGATTTACATACAAAAAATCTCATCAAGGCTCTCAAACATGAGATGCCTTCTCTCCAAACCCGTGGGGTAGGAGGGGAGTTGATGCGTAGCGTCGGGACGGAACTGGTCGCTCATATTGAGGATATCAATTTTATGGGTTTCTGGGAGGTGATTACGAATCTGAAGACGATTCGCCAGCTTTTTCGGACGGTGAAGGAGGATATTGAGCAGTGGCAGCCTGATGCGGTTGTTTTGATTGATTATCCCGGGTTTAACCTTCGGATGGCTAAATACCTCAAAGAGAAGGGTTTTCAAGTCATCTATTATATTTCTCCTCAGGTGTGGGCATGGAAAAAGGGACGGGTAAAAACCATTCGCCAGTATGTGGATCAAATGCTTGTGATTCTTCCTTTTGAGAAGGATTTTTACAAGAAGGAAGGTGTGGACGTGGATTTTGTCGGGCATCCTTTGCTGGATGAAATAGAATGTTATACTGATACCGGGAAGAAAGCTCCTATCGTAGCGCTACTTCCCGGCAGCCGCCAGCAGGAAATCAAACGCATGCTTCCTGTGATGCTGAAAATGATTCCTCAATTTCCTGATTATGAATTTGTTATTGCGGGAGCACCTAGCCAAAAACCTGCTTTTTATGAGACTATGATTGGGAATGTACCAGTCAAATTGATTATGAATCAAACCTATGAGGTATTATCCAAAGCTCAATATGCACTGGTTACTTCGGGAACAGCCACACTTGAAACGGCTTTGTTTGACGTGCCTCAGGTTGTTTGTTATAAGGGCTCTCCGATTTCTTACCATATCGGTAAATATCTGGTTCAGGTGCGGTTTATTAGTTTGGTGAATCTGATTCTCAATCAGCCTTTGGTCAAGGAATTGATTCAAGCTGAATTCAATACAGAAAAGCTGAGACATGCACTGAAAAATATCATGGACCCGGTAGAAGAAGCCAATATAAAAAATGGTTATGTTTTGCTTCGGCATCAATTGGGAGATAAAGGCGCCTCAACCAAGGCTGCTCAACTTATAATTTCAAAATTAGGTGAATCAACCCTCAGTAAATAAATACGCCGTCATCGGCGGAGGTTTGGCGGGTTGTTTGATGGCCGCAAGGTTGGTTATGCGCGGTCAGGAGGTCGTGCTGATTGATCATCCTCAACCCAACAGTGCCTCCAAAGTAGCAGCAGGACTATTTAATGTAATTACGGGCAGATTTGGTGCGAAATCGTGGCTGGCGGATACCTTACTTGAAAAGCTGAATCAGTTTCTGCAAATTCCTGCTTTTCTGTCTCTTCAACCGTATGTTCATTATCAAAAAATTTATCGTCCGTTTCGAGAAGTTGCAGAATTTAACAAATGGCAAAATCGTACCGCAGATCCCCGTTTTCAGCATTTATTTGAACTGGTAGAAAATCCTGTTTATGAAGAACAGATCATTAACCCTCATGGAGGGATAAACATTTTGCCCTGTGGCTGGATTGATCTCAAGGGTTTTCTGAAGGAGATGAAACGAATTCTGACTCAGAATTTAGGTGTTAATTATTTTGAGGCACTGATTGATTACGAGGAAATTGATCATCAAAAAAAGGTAATTAACAGCTCATTTGGCCATATTTCCTTCGACCATTTGATCTTTTGTCAGGGTGCCTCAACGATTAGCAATCCTTTTTTCTCCTATCTGCCCATTATTCCCAATAAAGGAGAGTTACTGACGATTCACGCTCCGGATTTACAACTACCTTTTATTCTTTCTAAAAAGGTATACCTCATTCCGTTGGGAGAACAATATTTTCTTACCGGTTCTACTTATCAAAACCAGTTTTCTCATACAGAACCTACCGAAGAAGGGAAAGCTGAAATCTGCCAGTTTCTTGATCAGGCGATAAACGTGCCTTATAAGATAGTCGAACAACAAGCTGGTGTCAGGCCTACAACGAAAGATCGCCGCCCCATCGCGGGTACTCACCCTCAGTTTCCTTATATTCATATAGTGTCAGGTTTTGGTACCAAAGGAGTTTTGCTTTCTCCTTATATTTCAGAACTTATGGCGGATTTATTGGTTGGCACCCAAAAAAAATTACCCGAAGAGGTCCACATTTCCAGATTCAGACGTTAAGATTTTACCGTAAATTTTTCCCAAACAGATTGAATCGTAGATCAACCAACCCTGTTGTTCGTTTTTATGGTTATCAAGCTTATCAATTGCGCTGAGAATTTCTTCTCGGTTAAATCCTGCTTTTTTTGCAATTTGCAGCACATAAGATAAATCATCGAATCGTTGGATCGTATCCATAACAAAAGTATCCTTCCAGGCTTTTCGTAAATCTTTCCAATATTTTTGAAGATGTGGGTCAGACATGATCTCTTGTTTGTTTTTCCAAAATATACCAAAGTATCATGATCAATCAATCTGTTTACGATTCTTTCATGAAGGCCAAAACCCTCCTGGCGGAAGATAAAATAAAAGAT
>JAGQVA010000887.1 GCA_020438265.1 Bacteroidota bacterium | reverse complement strand
AGGGATTTGGTTATCCGGGAACGTTTTTTAATATCTGGGGAAGGCTTTCCCGCTTTACGGTCAATCCGACGACCCATATTGCCAATCCCAATTCTGAAGTAGTGATGATCAATAAGCGATTGTATAATGGATCTCATCGCGGAGGAGGAATGACTTTCGATGATGAAGGGTATCTTTACGTTGCGGTCGGGGATGAATTTCGCTATCAGACCGCTCAGGAAATTGATAATGTGCTGGAAGGAGGCGTGTTGCGTATCGATGTGGACCGCGATCCAACCCGGAGTCACGCACCTGTTAGAACCCTTCCTTTAAGCAATTCAGATGAATACTCCGGAATAGGTTACTTTATTCCCAATGACAATCCTTTCCCTTCTCCCGGAGGAAGTACTTTTGAAGAATATTATACCATTGGGCACCGTCAACCTCACCGGATGAGTTATGATTCGATTGATGATCAGATATGGATTGGAGAGGTTGGGGGAAATACCCGTGAAGAGGTAAATGTGATCGAAATAGGCGGAAATTACGGACATCCATTCCGTGAAGGTTTTATCGTAGGTTCCAAAAATCCTCCTTCTGTGATTCTTGGAAATTTGTCCGATCCTGTGATTGATTTTCCTCACGAGGAAACTTCTGTGATCATTGGAGGCTATGTGTATCGCGGATCTGATTTGCCCTATTTTCAAGGGAAATATATCTGTGGCGGTTATGCAAAGGATAAATTATGGGCTTTAAGTTATGATCCCGTTTCCAATACGGCGACCAAAGAATTCATCTGTAGTTTTACCCCCGAAAGGCTTTGTTCTTTTGGCACGGATCAATCCGGAGAACTGTATATGATCCATCAGGGCAATAGTGCCAAAATCTACAAAATCGTTCCGGCTGCTGCTGCTCCAAATGCTCCTGCCCTACTCTCTCAGGTGGGTGCCTTTAAAAACCTCAATACGATGGAACCTCAGGACGGGGTGATTCCTTATGAACTGATTGAGCCCTTCTGGTCTGATAAAGCAGAAAAATTTCGCTGGATGATGATTCCCAATAACGGAACTCATAATACACCTGCCGAACAAATCACTTTTTCTGAAGAAGGAGACTGGGAATTTCCCATTGGCGCGGTGCTGATCAAACATTTTGAAATGGTTTTGGATGAAAATAATCCTTCCAATCGGAAAAAACTGGAAACGAGATTTCTCGTTCACGGCTCTGACGACAAGTATTATGGCATTACCTATAAATGGAGAGCAAACCAGACAGAGGCAGATCTTCTTTCCACTTCTGTTGAAGATTCTTTTACCGTGGCAACTTCCGGAGGCGGGATTCGCCAGGAAATCTGGCAATATCCCTCCAGAGACGCCTGTCTTTTTTGTCATAATGACGCTGCAAAGGGCGTGCTTGGTCCCATTACCCGTCAGTTGAATAGGGAAATCTATTATCCTGCGACAAACCGCACTGCCAATCAATTGATTACGCTCGAACATCTGGGAATTTTTTCCCCCTCACTAGACACTTCGGCCTTAAATCTCAATAACCTTCTCACAGCAAAAAACAAGTCCGACAATACCGCATCTATTGAAGACAGGGCCAGAACCTATCTCGATGCAAATTGTGCTTCCTGCCACCGTCCCGGAACGGGAAATCGCGGGGTTTTTGACGCGCGGATGCAAATTCCTTTTGAAGGACAAGGGTATATTTATGGAAATGTGAGCGATGAAATTGGCATTACCGGAGGGAAAGTAGTTATTCCCGGAGATCTGGAACGGTCTATTCTTTTTCAAAGATTAAATGATGTTCATTCGGGAATTTCCATGCCTCCCCTGGCGAAAAATAAAATTGACAGTGCCGGCGTAGAACTCATCAAAGAATGGATTCTGGGTATGGATGGAGATTTCCCTGCTGAAGGGAGCGGACTTTTGGGTACTTTTTACGACAATCCGGATTTAACCAATCAAAAGCTTACCCGCATTGATACCGAGATTGATTTTTACTGGGGAACGGGTTCGCCCGATCCTGCTATTGGCCCCAATTCTTTTTCGGTTAGCTGGACCGGGGAAATTCTCCCTCTTTATAATGAAACCTATACTTTTTACACCAATTCAGACGATGGAGTGAAATTGTATGTGGATGGCCAGTTACTTATCGATAAATTTATCAACCAGGGTCCGACGGAATGGAGTGGAAACATTAGCCTTACTGCGGGTCAAAAAGTCGATATTACCCTCGAATACTTTGAAGCTTCAGGCGTTTCGCTGGTAGAACTATACTGGGAAAGTGAAAGCCAGGAAAAGGAAATTATTCCGGAGCGATATCTTTTCCCACCAAATGTTCAGACCTTAAATCAGGCCATTTCTTTAGAGCCCATTGCCAATCAGAATGTTGGAGCTTCTCCATTTTTGGTGAAAGCTGAATCAAGTTCCGGGTTAGAAGTGGACCTTGAAGTGCTTTCCGGTCCGGCTACTGTAAATGGCAAAACCATCACATTGACCGGAGGTTTGGGTGAAGTAAAACTCAAAGCATCTCAACCTGGAAACGGAACCTACCTTCCTGCTCCTGCCATTGAAACTTCCTTCCATGTTTATAATCAAAGCGCCGGACAAGGAACAGGTTTATTAGGAACTTATTTTGATAATAATAATCTCACCAACCCGGTTTTTCAGCGTGTAGACAGCAA
>JAGQVA010000886.1 GCA_020438265.1 Bacteroidota bacterium | reverse complement strand
TTTTTCCTAAAGCCTTCGACCATGAAGTTCCTCATATACCATCGCATTTTCGTCTTATTCTTTATTTTAGTCCTATGGACCAGTACAGCCTATTCCGCCCATATCGCCGGAGGATATATGACTTATGAATGTCTGGGCAAGGCTCCCAATGGGTTTAATCAATATGAAATAACGGTTCACTTTTTTAAAGACTGTGAAGGCTCCCCCCAATTTCCCAATGGAAATACACCTTTTGACTCATATCTCAGAATCAGAATTTATGACGGGGCTACCAATAAGTTCATCAACGAGGTGGCTGTCAGCTTCAGCGATTCGGTTTCCGAGGAAATTGAAATCAGCAACGCTTGTGCTTCATTTACCCAAACGACTTGTTATGCAAAGGCAAAATACACCAGGGTGATTAATCTGCCCGATAATTCCAATGGTTATCACCTTTCCTGGGCAAGGTGTTGCCGTTCTTCCTCAATCAAAAATATTAATGATCCAGACAACGCAGGTTTGGTAATCGGTGGATTTATTCCGTCAACCGGATTATGCAACAATTCGCCCCAATTTGTGGATGAAACACCTTTGGTGATTTATCAGGACGAGTCTGCCAGCTTTGATTATAGTGCCATAGATCCGGATGGAGATTCATTGGCTTATGAATTAATTACTCCCAGCACGGCAGGAGATCGTTTGGACCCGATACCCACCCCTCTTCCGCCTCCTCATGCAACGGTCAGCTTTCTTCCTTCCTATTCGCCAGATCAACCGTTTGGAACCCTTTCTGATTTTCAGTTTGATAATAATACAGGACAATTAGATATAACTCCCGAAGAATCAGGAATTTACATTTTGGCCCTAAAGGTCAAAGAATATCGAGAGGGTCAATTAATCAGTGAATTGTTTAGGGAAATAACGGTCAATGTCATTTCCAGAACAGACATGGGGTATAATTGTCCTGATACTTTGGGACAGCAAATCATTTCTGATCTGCAAAATTCTCCCAATCCATTCCTTTATTCGACTACCTTTCATTTTCACCTGAAATCATCTGGAAATCTGAAATTAGAAGTTTTTGATACTAGCGGGCGAAGAGTAGCAATTCTGGCTGATGAATATGTAGAAAAAGGTTACCATAATATTGAGTGGACACCATCGGGACTAGCGAGAGGGATTTATATTTACCGTATTCAGCTGGGAGACGAATTTATTGCAAGAAAGATGCGCTATATGGAGTCATAAAGGTGATTATTGATTGAATAGATACCTCTGTGTATCCTCTAGCAATCCAATCATATCAGCAGTAGGAATGACCATGATCGGTTTTTCATTTTTGTCGTCGTAAGTATCATAATACCCTCCGTTTTCATCAATAACGCTACCATTTTTAAGGGTATCGTACAAGTAGGCTTGATCCGCATACACTGCAATCTGGCCAACCTCATCAATGATGGGAATCCTTTTATTTTCTTCAGGAGATAAATGTAATTCTTTGATCAGAGCGATTTCCGTTGGCAGGGAGAGCCGATACCCATCAGGAGCAATGGGAGTGTGGCCTAACAAAACAGCCAGCAAATGCCCGTTTGGATATTGGGGATCTGCAATGATTTCTGTGCGAAATTGCCCTTTTTCCAGGTTTGTTTTATGGACTGTTAATTGGTATTTATCCCAGTATGGAAACATATAATCGATTTTTGTTCCACAATATCGGGAATCTCAGAATGTTTTCCCGGCTTTGTCCTTTTTTACATAAAGCAAACTATCTCCATTCCTGCGATAAATTTCCAGTTGTATTACTTCTCCATAATAGGTAGCAGACCAGAATTCTTTCCCGGCACTTTCATTCAGAAAGAAATAATCCGGAGCTCTGTCACCTACATAATAAATCGCCCGGAGAAATAATTTTCCGTCATGGAAATAGCGATTTTGCTCTATTCTGTTCTCAGAACGGCTAAATTGAACCGTTTCATAGCTGATCAAACTGTCTATCGCATTTGAATAATTCGCAAAGTATAATGTGTCACTCCAGGTATCCAATCCCTTTTTGATACAGTAATAAGTTCTGTCTGGCGAACCCAGCAATAAGCTATCCTCTGCCCATCCTCGTAGAGTAGGAGAAAAATTGATCTCGTACTGACAAGTGGCAGGCTTTGAAACATTTCCCTGGTTAGGCAACGAACGGCTTTCCAGGTATTCAAAAATCTGATTGGTGTAATTCTCTTCGATATTCTCGATGATACTTCCGCGGCCAATTAGTCCCAAACCGATTATCTCATCAGAAAACCTGATGCTTCCCAAATATTTGCCTGATTCATCTGTGATTTTTCCCTTGACCACCGGTACGTAATACTTGAAAAAAGGCACAAAAAGGAATCCATTCCACTTATTAAATGAGGTAATCTCTACCAGTATTTTTTTTCCGGAACCCTTTTCACTGATTTTTCCACCTCCCCAGTCTATGACGATATGGTAATCTCCCGGAAGCATACTTCCGAGAGAGATATCTCCACGATCTGTAAAGTGTCTTGTTTCAGTATAACCAATGCTAACACTCAAAATTCCCAGCAGGTTATTGAGATAAAAGGAAATAATGACTCCGAGAATGATTCTTGTTTTTTTCTTTTTCAGCATGAGCTATGATGAGCTTAGAAGTAAAGTTATTTTTCATCAAACCTTCGATTCCACAAACGCC
>JAGQVA010000885.1 GCA_020438265.1 Bacteroidota bacterium | reverse complement strand
ATGAGTGTGCATGTCCATAAGTCCGGGCATAACGGTTTTGTCTTTGAGATCGATGACCTGATCGTCTTTCCCGGGTTTGAGGTATCCGCTTTCGACGGAAGTGATTTTATTTTCTTCAATAATAATGGTCATTTTTGTTTTTGCCTGATCAGAAACCCCATCGATCAGGGTACCGCAATGGATCAGGGTTTTGCTTGTCTGTGCGTTCATTGAAGTGAAAAAGGTCAGACAAAAAATTAGAGTAAGGTAGTTGCGAAGCGTCATTTTGAATGTTAGTTAGATTTGTGTGTATAAAGATTTGTGATAATTGCAATTTATGAATTTGCATGATAATAAAACTTTCTTTCCGGTTGGGAGTTTTATCCCGAAATGGATGATTGTTTTTTCACCACATAGCAACATAGAATTTAGTTAGAAAGAAGAAAACATAGAAAGCATCGGACTTGAATTTGCTATGATTACTTTTTCTATTTTCAGGCTATGCGACTATGTGGTAAAAACCCTGGCCCCTTTCATAAAATATGTCGAATAAACCAAAATTATATAATTAACTGGAAAGACTGTATTTTTGTGGTCAGGCTAAAAAATGAGAATTCCAATTTTGGTAAATGACTCTCATCATTTAAAATATTAATAAAAATTCTTCTGTTTGCGGATCTGATTTTCAAATCTTCATTCAACAGAATTCAAATCGAAACTTAATGGCAAATAAAATAAAGACGATTCAGGAAGAAGTAACCATCAAATTTGCCGGAGATTCCGGAGATGGGATGCAGCTGACTGGAAACCTGTTTACCGACAATACTGCCCTTACAGGTAGTGATTTGGCAACCTTTCCGGATTATCCGGCAGAGATTCGTGCCCCGGTCGGTACACTGGCCGGAGTTTCCGGGTTTCAACTGCATTTCGGTAGTAACCAGATTTTTACTCCTGGCGATAGTTATGATGTATTGGTAGCGATGAATGCAGCGGCTTTAAAAGTGAATCTGGATCGTGTGAAAGAAGGGGGAACGATCATCGTCAATACCGACGGATTTGATTCCAAAAATCTTCGTCTGGCCAAATATGAAGATGGTGCGAATCCCCTGGAAGATAATACGCTGGAAGGATTTCATGTTTTTGAAATGCAGGTTACCAAATTGACCCGCGAATGCCTGAAGGGAGAGACAACAATCGGAAATAAAGACATTGACCGGGCGAAAAACATGTTTGTGCTGGGGTTTTTGCTCTGGCGATACAACCGGGATATTGGTTCCGTAGAAAAGTATCTGAAAACCAAATTTGCGAAAAAAACAGATATTCTGGATGCTAATTTAAAGGTGCTCAAGGCAGGATATCACTACGGCGATACTACCGAAACTTTTACCACTACTTATGAAGTAAAAGCCGCTCAACTCCCTAAGGGTGTGTATCGCAGCGTGATGGGAAATCAGGCTTTGGTTTACGGATTAATCGCAGCATCTAAAAAGGCAAATCTTTCTCTGTTTTATGGTTCTTATCCGATTACTCCTGCTTCGGATATCCTGCACATGCTTTCTGCACAGAAGCATTTTGGGGTAAAAACGTTTCAGGCGGAAGATGAAATTGCAGCGGCCTGTTCGGCGATTGGAGCAGCCTATGGAGGGGATTTGGCAATTACAGGAACTTCAGGGCCGGGATTAGCGCTGAAAGGAGAGGCGATTGGTTTGGCGATGATTCTGGAATTGCCCATGGTGATCGTCAATGTGCAGCGTGGAGGCCCTTCGACGGGTTTGCCTACCAAAACCGAACAAGCTGATTTATTAATGGCTTATTACGGTAGAAATGGAGAATGTCCTTTGCCAATTGTAGCACCCAGCACACCTGCTGACGCTTTTGAGGCAGCTTTTGAGGCTTGTAGGATTGCGCTTCAGCACATGGTGCCTGTGATTCTCCTCAGCGATGGATATATTGCTAATGGGGCTGAACCGTGGCGTATTCCCAAAGCAGCTTCTCTTCCTGAGATTAAGGTTAGTTTTGCGACAAAACCTGAAGGAGAAGAACCTTTCCTTCCCTATGATCGGGATGAAAACCTTGTCAGAAAATGGGCTTTGCCCGGGATGGAAGGATTGGCACACAGGATTGGCGGGCTGGAAAAAGAAGATAAAACCGGGAATGTCTCCTATAATCCCCAAAACCATGAAAAAATGGTGAAAATTCGGGAAGCCAAAGTAGATAAGGTCGCGGATTTTATTCCAGAACAAACCATTGATCTGGGGCCAGAATCAGGCGATATTTTGGTGCTGGGATGGGGTTCTACCTATGGGGTCATTCAATCGGTGGTAAAGGAAATGATATCTCAGGGCAAAAAGGTGGCTCATGCGCATCTTCGATATTTAAGGCCATTTCCTCATAAGCTGGACGAGATTATTTCCCGGTTTGATAAGGTAGTTATTCCGGAGATTAACAACGGTCAATTATCAAAGATCATCCGTGATAAATTTTTGATTGACGCCATTTCTTATAACAAAATACAAGGGGTACCCATTACTCATCCTGAGTTAAGTAAATTTTTAAATGGGGTGCTGGCTAAGTAAAAGAAATCATGAGTAAATTATCAAATAACGGAACTACAGTCTTAAAGGCGAAGGATTTTGCAACCGATCAGGATGTAATATGGTGCCCTGGCTGTGGGGATTATTCTATATTAAAACAGGTTCAAA
>JAGQVA010000884.1 GCA_020438265.1 Bacteroidota bacterium | reverse complement strand
ATGCAAAATCAATCAAATTTCTATATTTCGATATTGTAACGGGGTCATTTGTGTGCGACTTTTAAAAAACCGGCAAAAATCGCTGGCACTAAACTTACCGACTTTAAAGGCAATTTCGCCTACACTCAGGGAAGTTTGTTTGAGTAATACTTTGGCTTCCAGAATGCGCATCTCCCCCAAAAGATAGTGCGCCGATTTACCGGTGGTAGTTTTCACACATTTATGTAAATGATTGGAAGAAACAGAAAGATGATCTGCAAATTCGGCTACGGTTTTATATTCATACACAAATTCAGAAAGGGCATTCAAATATCGCTGAGTGATATAAGAAGCAGCGTTTTTGGATTGTTTCTTTTGCGGAGTAACGTATTTGCGGGCCTCCATCAACAAAGCCGTCAGGTAGACAGGAATCAAGTCAAAATGGTCATCAATGTTTTTCTGATATTCTTTATTCAAAATATTCAGCAAACTGAGCACATTATCCGTTTCCTTTACCTCTACAAGGGGATTTCCCAATAATCTGAAAAAGGGGAATTCGGCTCCCGGGTCTGCTTTGATATAAGTTTGATTAAGAATTTCCGGTTGAAAATGGCAGTAAAATCCCTGAGTTTCTTCACTAAAAAATTCCAGCGAAGTAATCTGATTGGCTGGTAAAAAGAAAAAATGGTTTTTACGGATCTCATACTGAGTCAGTCCCTTACTTCTGATAGCCATTCCCCGGGTGAGAAAAATAAAAAAACAAACCGAACGACGATGCGGGGGAAGGGGAATTTTGAGGTGGTTTTTATAACTTTCAATCCGCGCAATATGAAACCGCTCGTAAAAACCCGAAACTTCCGGCTTCCAGTTTTGAAAGAGATAATCATCAAACTGTAAGGGGTCCAAAATAGGTACTTTTCCGGATGGTTGGGGTTTCATTATTGATGATTTAGCTCCTGTCAATAGTCCTTCTTTCAATATACAATCATTTGATTACAGATTCAAAATGCGCTATCGCCTCCTTTTTAGATACATTTAATATCTCCCGCAGATAACACAGATTTCGCGGATCTAAACGCTTAGTGATTTATCTGTAGAATCTGTGCCATCTATGGGAAATTTTCAAAAAGTGTCTGGTTATGAGATTCATAAAACCTTCCCTTAGGCCAGATATGCAATTTTTATCAAAAAAACACAGACGTCCCTAAAAGGAAGATTTCCTGCGAATAAATGATTAGATTCAACTATCAATCAGTAAAAAAGGAAAAATCAACTATCACTATGAGCGATAAAATCCTTAATCGATTTGATCCTGAATATCAGCCTGCAAAGCTATATGAGGGATATAAATCAACCATTTTAAGGGCTCCATCCAAACCTTTGGTTGTCATCAAACAATCATTAAGCGAACTGACCGGCCCGATTTTCGGCGATATGAATATCAAGCCATTGGATCATGATCTCACCAAAAATTCAGTCAAAAATGGTGAACCAATGGGTGAAAGAATGGTAGTCCACGGAAAAGTAATAAATGAAAAAGGGCAACCTATTCCCCATACCCTGATCGAAATCTGGCAGGCGAATGCTGCTGGCCGTTACGTGCATAAAGTGGATAAGCACGATGCTCCGCTAGACCCTAATTTTGTGGGCGCAGGACGCTGTATGACAGATGCCGAGGGGAATTATCATTTTTACACGATCAAACCGGGAGCTTATCCCTGGGGAAATCATCCCAATGCCTGGCGACCCAATCACATTCACCTTTCCCTTTTTGGTCCCAATATTACGACCCGGCTGGTTACACAAATGTACTTTGAAGGTGATCCGCTATTGGCTTATGATCCGATTTTTAAAAGTGTATCGCCCAAAGCACGTGAATTCATGTTAGCCAAATTTGATATGGAAAGAACAGAACCATTTTATGCCTTGGCTTATCGTTTTGATATTATTCTGAAAGGGCCCAATGCCACACCTTTTGAATCGCTTTAAATTAGTTTATCATGCCACAAACTCCTTCCCAAACCGTAGGGCCATTTTTTGCTTATGGTTTATGTCCAGAGCAATATGCATACGACTTTACAGACCTGGTTGACAATCAACTGGTTGATCCGACAACTCACCCTGATCCAATTATGGTTGTTGGAAAAATATATGATGGAAATAACGAAACCATTCCCGATGCCATGGTTGAACTATGGCAAAACGATGGAGAGCACAAACTTTTCGGTCGTTTTGGAACAGGTACAGATCCAGAGAATCGCTTTATTTTCCATACAATTAAGCCCAAATCGGTACATGGACAAGCGCCTTTTATCAATGTGATCCTTTTTATGCGCGGACAGTTGATCCATTCTTATACTCGCCTTTATTTTGAAGATGAAGGAGAATTAAATGCAACGGATGAGGTGCTTAATCAGGTGCCTGAAGGTCGCAGAAAAACCCTGATTGCGAAGAAACAGGGGTCGGTGTATGAATTGGATATATATATGCAGGGGGATCGGGAAACGGTATTTTTTGATTTGTAGGGACAGAACCAACAAAAGCCCCATTTTAAATACCTCCCTCTATGACCCTCTATTCCGAATATTTCTACACGTCAGAGATCACAGATCTGCTATCAGAAACATCCAAGATAGCTCACATGCTTCGTGTAGAATCTGCATTGGCTGAGGCTCAAGCCATAAATGGAATCATAGATCAGCC
>JAGQVA010000883.1 GCA_020438265.1 Bacteroidota bacterium | reverse complement strand
TTAAATTTGACTGTTGTTTGCGCTTTAAGTTCCCCGAGGTTCAACTTAGCGTTGAAATAAAACTCCTGATTTGCCGGATCAATGGTTACGTCCAGGTTATTAAAGCCTACATCCAGCATTTCGCGTAAGGGCCCGGTAAGGTTAAATTTCTGATTTTCATCATAAGCCTCAATCATGTCAAGGAGGGTAGTATTCTTTAATACTGTATGAATCTTACTGTCTGATAGCTTGTCTACGTCTAACTGAAATTCAGCTTCTGTATGAACTTTCTCACCAGGGACAGTCCCTAAAAGGAGGGTACCTTTCAGCCCTAAAGCGGTCAGGACTGGAGTTGGAAAAGGAGTCGTTGCTGTTTGAATACCCATTCCTATATTACCCCCAATCTCCTGTAAGCCCAGGCCAGGGATACCAAAAGCATTGTCCCAAACGGCGGGAACACCATTGATCATAGGTGAGCTCCCATTCAGGGCCTGAATTCCGAGTCCAACTGCCATCTCAATGGTTGGGCCAGCCGTAAGTACACCAAACTGCATGTAACTGTCGAACCCCAGATCTGCTTCTTCAATATGTGTTTCAAGTCTTCCTCTGATCCTGAAACCTGCATAACCAGGGATGGGGTTAAGAATCAAGGCAAGGCCTACTTCCCGAAGGATTAATTCATCGTGATTCGGAATAATTTGAAATCCATGTGAACCGAATGCAATCCCGACTTCCAGTTCGGCGGTAAGATCTTTCTGAATACTTCCAGATAAGGTAAAATCACCGTCAAATTTGATCTTGCTCCCTTGGCGGCCAAACAAACCACTTACCATCTTTTTGTCTTCGCTTTGACTGGATTGAGCATCTGTAAAACTGATGGTAGAAAAGAACTGAATCCCATCGACCACTTTTAAAGTGTTTGCTGCTGACTGATGTGCTTGTAAAGCAGATAAAGAAGTTTCCACTTCATCCTCGAAGGTAGAAAAAATAATTCCGCTATTCTTTAGGCCCAGGGTATCCAGTTTGGCCAGAGGACCCGGGGTAGTCCCATTCTTGCCGATTTCTCCAAAAAATGAACCACTGCCTTCGGAAGGCGGTGTCAGCGCAAGCATAATGTTTCTTCTCCCTGTGGTGCTACCTGTTACGGGTTTTCCCATAACTTCCAATTCGCCCAAATTAGATTTTACCACTACATCAAAAGCAGGTTTTCCAGGTTGAAGATTCAGGGAGAGTTCAGTGATAGTCGGATTCTTTAAATCATTTGGGGCGAGATCTTGCCACTGCTGATAGGCAAAGTCAGGAAGAATTTTACTCATGTGAGCATCGACAGGGATAGGGGTAGTATTTCCCGTCAGGGTAGCATTCAACTCAAGGTTTTCAAAGACTTCCGCTGGATTACCTAAAAAGATATTATTTACAGCCAGCTCCATTTCAATCGTGCTAAAGGAAAATTTTCCCGCAATTGAAAGTGCCGTATTTTTAAACCCAAGACTGAGATCATCATTGGAAAGACCTACGGTGATTTGGTCAATATCAAAATTAGCTGTATCCAAAACCTTCCAGGTGGAATCTGTGCCGATCCTCACCTCAATTGATTGAATGGAAGGAGTAGAACGGGTTTCATCAAAGCCCATGCTAATTTCCTTAACAGAAATTAAGCCTGTTGGAAAGGCAGTCGGAAAGAAATCTGTCAGTTTGTGCCCATTCTCGATCCCGGCGTCTCCAGCCAAAAAGGATTCGATTAAATCAAAAGTTGCATTAACCAGAGAATTGTTCCTGGGTTGAATGGAGAGGGATATTAAAGCATTATTGTTGGCTTGAATCATTGCCGAAAAGCCCATTTCCTGATCGAAAAATAAAACGGTTCCGGAAACTGTCATAATTCCCCCCGCAGGTTCTGATTCAGCTTTAATATCGATGACTCTTATTCTGCTTGCATTGAGTCGCTTTCCGCTTAAGCTGTCTTCTAAGGCAGTTTGTAATTCACTTGGAAGCATTTTCATGATAAAAATTGTTAGGTTTTAAGGTTAAAGGTTATTAAGGACTAATCTCTCCGAATTCAGGGATAAGATTTAGCCCATGTTTGTGGTATCAAACATTGATTTTTTATAGATGGGAAGAACTATATAATCAGGAAATGCAAAAATCAATGGGGCTTGCAGACAAAGTTTACTAATGAAATAAGGTTTACTTTTGGGAGGTGAAATAGAGTCTATTGACTGAAAACTCATAATTATAATTGTTAATCAGGGCAATTATTTTTTGCATCTGTTTATTATATCATTCACCTTAAAAAGGTTACCATAGGAAGGTTTAAAAAATCATTTCCTATTTTATATATGTCTGTTTTTTGATGAAAATCATTGAAAATGTTAATGAGATAAGGATAATTGAGGAAATAGGATCTGGTGAAAAATTACTCAAATGGGTAATTGAAAGCATGTGTTTTTCCAGATAATATTGTCATCAATATTTATTTAATCTGAAAAACATAGACAGATCTTAACGTCTCAATCCATGTGGTAAGTGGTACAAATCTTCACCTACAACTGTTTGATCTTCAGGGTAGGGTAGTGCAGGAGATTGCAGATCTGGGATTTTTTCCAGCCGGGGAGAATCAGCTGGAAATTGATCTGGATGATCGTCTAGGTGGTTTGTATTATTTTGCTTTATTACTTTGTTAATGTATGGAATATGCCGTTTAATATTTTTTC
>JAGQVA010000882.1 GCA_020438265.1 Bacteroidota bacterium | reverse complement strand
CTTCTATGGCTTTTTGCCATTGTGGGGCGCCGGTATATACCTCTGCATTCAGATAAAGATTGACCAAAATCGCCTGGGCTACATAATAAGTAATCCGGCTATAAGTTTCTGAATTAATTTCTTTCGTCAGCTTATCCTGGTTTTCCAGCACCTCGTCTTCCACAAAAGAAAATACTTCTTGCCGGGTATTATTCTCTGGGCTTTCTACCTCATTCGTGGTAACAATCGGCACATTTCCATAGAGATCCAGCAACCATAAATAATACAAAGCCCGAAGAGTTTTTAATTCAGCCAGATATTGATCCGCATCAGGAATATAATTTTTCTCTATATTTTCAATTATTTCATTACACGTAGCAATTCCTCCATAACAAAAACGCCAGCTTGTTTCAATCGTCTGATCATTAGGACGATATTCATGTTGATGAAGGCGTATCCAATGTCCGTTTTCAAACCAGTCCCCTCCCCTTGCAGGAACAGCCATCTCATCAGAACTCACTTCCTGAATGCCAAAAAGGCTATGGGTTGCTGCATACCCATACAAAGATTGATAAGCGATTCCTGATGCCAGCCGAAATGATTCTTCATCAGTAAAAAAGAGTTCAGGGGTTTTTCGATCAAATAATTCTTCATCCAGATCACAAGAAGGAAATAAGAAAACCCCCAGAATGAGTAATAAATATTTTTTCATTGTCGTATTAACTTCATTAATAAACCTGACTGGCAACCCAACGAATGGAATCAGCAATTCGCTCGGCTTCTTCTTCCTGTAAAAAGTGCCCACCATTCGTCTCCTGGGCATTCGCATGAGGCAACATGCGTTTGGTTCTGTTGAGCAATTTTCCCAGCACAGGATCATTTTTTCCCCAAATAATCTCAGCGGGTCCCTGAAAACCTTCCACAAATTCCTTCACCTTCGTCAAAGGCCCCACAGACGGATGATCCAGTGAATCAGGGACCATTCTGGCCAGGGCATGTGGAGCAATATTTTTATCCAAACCTTTCAAAGGAAATCGATAAGCCTGCGCTACCTCGCCTTTGATACTATAGGGATTTCCCTGCACCCGATGCATAATTGTTTGTGGAATTCCCAATAATCGAAAGGCAATCGGGCTGATCAGAGGCATTCGGGCAAACTTGTGAAAGGGGGCAGGTTTAAACCCTGGTTTGGGTGGTCCCAGAGCAGTATTGAGGATCACCAGTCCTTTGAGAAGGTGAGGTTTTCGGGCAAGCGCTCCCAGTCCAATTGGGCCGCCCCAGTCCTGACCTACAAATATCAACTGATTCAGGTTGAAGTGATCCAGCAGGTTCCCCAACCAGGTTATGTGGTTTTCGAGGGTATGCGCCTGATATGACCTGGGTTTGTCTGAAAAACCCAATCCGATCAGATCTGGCAGAATGATCCGAAAATCCTGTCCCAGGAGAGAACGGGCAATATTTCGATATAGAAATCCCCATGTCGGATTGCCGTGTAACATGAGTACAGGGTGGCCGGAACCATATTCGATCACATGCATGTGATATCCTCCGACATCGACCATGTGGCGATAGGGATGGGGAGGCATCTGCGCCAGAATCCATTCGGGTATGGGGGGAGCGATATGGGACATAAAAGAATCTTAGTGGTGTTGTACTACCACTAAGATCCATAAGGTTGAGGGGAATCCCAAATATAGTTCTCTCAAATTATCCGGGCAGGTTGGGATTTGGAAAAGTAATCTGATAGGTTCTGGCGATCCAGTCATCTTCATCCGGTACAATATCCTCCCGTTCTTCTACCTCTAATGCCCTTCTGGGCGAATCTACAGGTGGCTTTAATTCTTTCATATTAAAGGGTTGGAGGCTAAATTTTTTCCTTGAAGCGATCAGTTTTAAATGATCTGTCGAATTGTCCCAATCAAAATCCAAAACATGATTATAATTGGAGATTTGTATCCTGAGACCGTCTTTGACAAATATGCTATCAGGATCTTTTCCCTCTTGTTTTCCTTTAAGTCGAATGCCTGTTGGAATCAAACTGGTATCTACCCCATAAAGCATAGACATATACATCAATCCAATAAATAAATCATAAGGAGAATGGTTAATCAACTCAATTCTAACATAACAACAAGGTTCACCTTTTTTATTTCGATGGACAGGAGAAAGGGGTATTTTATCGTCTGAATAGGCTATGGGCTCATTCTCCCCCTTATCACCAGCAATATGAATTTTCATCTCAACAGGATACTGAGGAATTCCGGGCAGAGGAGGAGGATTTTTATCCAAAAGTGAATCCGGGTTAGTCAGATTCCTGATCCTTTCCCATTGTGCAATATGAATTAAATTATTATACAGCGAATCTAATGAACGCTCATTCGTCCCGCCAATCTGCTCCACAATCGCTTTCTGATCTTCGGGAAAGGTAATATCTAACTGACTATGGTTGGCCCGGACTACATAGCTGGCTGTAGATTCTGAATCAACCAGGTTTAAATAATTAATCTCGTCATTGTCATTTTTTTGCGTGAGAAACGCTTTGACGGCAGGAGCAACCTGAGAATTTCCGCAGACATATACTGCAAGGGGATCAAGCAGATAGGCCATAATTCCTACCTGATAAATCTTTTTTAAATCCAGACCCAGGTCTCCGGTATCAATGATGGAATAGGAAGGTTTGATATCATAAATACTTCCAAAACCTGGTTCTGCTTCAGGGTCAT
>JAGQVA010000881.1 GCA_020438265.1 Bacteroidota bacterium | reverse complement strand
TGGATATGAATATCTCTGATGCATTAGAGTTTTTTGACGCCCTGCCACGAATCAAGCGAAAAATCAAAACCATCCATGATGTGGGCCTGGGATATATTACCCTTGGCCAGCCTGCCACGACCCTTTCAGGGGGAGAAGCCCAGCGGATCAAAATTTCCTCTGAATTGTCCCGGAAGGATACCGGAAATACCCTTTACATTCTCGATGAGCCAACCACAGGCCTTCATTTTCAGGATATTGAGATGTTGTTAAAAGTGCTTAATCAACTGGTTGAGCGGGGAAATACCGTTCTGGTGATCGAACATAATATGGATGTGATCAAGGTTGCTGATCATGTGATTGATCTGGGTCCGGAAGGAGGAAAACGTGGAGGTGAGATATTGATTGCAGGTACTCCGGAGGAGGTGGCTGAGTGTGAAGGGTCGTTTACTGGGCGGTTTTTGAAGAAGGAGTTGGAGGAGGGGGAGGTGGTTTCGTGAGTCGAGGTTGTAGGAAGATAGAATTCATAATTATTACAGACAGAATGTCAAACCTGAAAAAGGAGGAGATTTTATTATTTTACCCATAAAAATATTTCAGCAAATCAACTATGAGTTAAAAATAGATATATGGAATAAATATGAGGATATTTCAAAGTGAACCCCTAAAAATCCTTCTCCTCATCATAATCCACAATATATACTCTGATTTTCACCCCATCAATTTCCTGAGTACCTTCACTGATTCCTTTGACGGGAACCTTATTGGAAGCAAAAACCATATATAATCCTTCGTAAATGTTAATGGAATTACAATAATAGGCCAACTGTTTTAGTCCTTTTTGTACCTGAAGAGGGTAGCGATAAATTTTCGTTTCAATCACATATTCCTGACCCTGATAATTGACTAGAATATCACTTCTTCCCAGGCCTGTTCCTGGTTCGGTGTAACTTTGGGCTTCTATATGTTGGAGAAACAGAGAGATGTAAGTTTCAAAACTGTATTTAAGAGCAGCTTCTCGCATGGATTTGTATTCACCTGTCTCGGGATCTTTTTCCCGGAAAGCCTTAAAACTGCGTCTTTTTACATAGTCTTTGTAGTTTTGAATGAGAAACTCGAAGTCTATACGCCCTCCTTTGACCAGATCGAAGAAATTTTCTATACGGTTGAAGAAATATTGCTTTTCTCCATTTGTATAGGGGTAAAAGGCTGAGTAAATCCTTTTTTTGTAAAGCGGTACCCAAAACATCACATTGCCATTGGGATCGTCTTTGATTAATCCATTGGTATGGAGAATTTTGATTTCTTCCCTGTCAATATCAAAATGAATATCTTCCTCAGTAAACAGGAGTCTTTCGACAAAGGGCCTAAACTTTCGCGCATATTTGAGAATATTGGCCACATTCTTATCTATGACTTTATGCAAATACCAGTCTTCTACTTCCAGGTAATCTTCATAATGAATCACCTGTTTACCTTTGTTTCGCTCTACCAACTGATAAGCAAATCCATTGACGAGTCCAGGCTGATTGGCAGTGATTTCACTGATTTTGGCTTTGACTTTTTCCTCGAATAACTGGCCGGTTTCTTCTTCGTGCTGGTGCAGAAGGTCAAAGGTTTCTTCTTCGGTAAAATAAGGGATTTCGAGGTTGTCTGCGATATTGAAGGGGCTGGCATGATCTTCCACCACGCCCACAATATTACTCACACCTACCAGAATAACACTTTTTAGGCTATGTTCAAGTCGGGAGTGATAAAGCTGTCGTATGCTGTGCAGAAAAGGTCCAAATAGTTCAGGATTCAACCCTTCAATTTCGTCAACAATAATGACCAGTTTTCCTTGAGTAATGGCTGAAAATTCACCCTCCAACTCTGAGATTTTCCGGGGGGCAATGCTCAGTGAAGTCTGTTTTTCGAGTTGTTCATTAATTCGCCTTAAAAAATAATCCTCTCTGGCATTAAAGTAACTTTCCACGCTAATCTGGAGTACCTGATAGCCCTCTTCCCGAAGTTGGTTGGCCAAAAGTTGAAAATAAGTACTTTTCCCGGTCTGGCGTGGAGCCCATATTGTGAAATAACGGTTGCGCTTCACCATTTCTTCCCCTCGAGTAACCAAATCCGAGCGTAGGAGTGTATAATGCTCCTTAATAATATTGGGGCCAGAGGTATTAAAATATCTTTTTGCCTTCTGCATACCCGAAATTACGGATTTTCTATAGCCTGAGCATCATTTTTTCAGGAAAAAACAGATGCGAAAAATTTTGAAGAATCAGACAACATCATTCATAACTCTCATTAGAAAGAAGCCTGATTCCCCAAAATTAACCCAGTCAGTGCGAAAACAGCCCCCCTCAAATTTTCAAATACTTCTTCAAAAGTTTCTTCCCCTCCATAATAGCCTCTCTCCCACTTGATTCAATCCCATACCATCCTCGGTATCCTGCTTCGTGACACATTTTGATCATTTTGGAAGTCAGTTCTTCTGTGGGCTGATTGCGATAAGACATTCCCACCGCCCAGGGAAGCATCTTTTCAAGATAATCCACATTATCGAAATCATCAGCTGGCCTTCGCCAGTCAGGGTAGGAGCCAAAATAGAGGTTATTGACCTCCTTCAGGAGAGATACCATCCAGTCTGCATCATTGGAAACTCCTCCATGATTTTCAATACATACACTGATCCCCGCCGGTATCGCATGTTCCAGTAACATATTGTATGATTCG
>JAGQVA010000880.1 GCA_020438265.1 Bacteroidota bacterium | reverse complement strand
AATACCTCCTTGAAAAATACCCCGGTAAAGGCGGCTGGACGTATGCAGCGATTCCTGAAATTGCCCAAAATCCCAATAATCCATTTGGTTGGGTAAAAGTTAAAGGCTCTATTGATGGGTATGAACTCAAACAATACAAACTCATGCCTATGGGTGGGGGGCGCTTATTTTTACCAGTCAAAGCTGCCATTCGCAAAAAAATCAAGAAGGAGAAAGGGGATTCCGTTCACATTATCCTTTATCTGGATGAAAATCCACTCGAAATCCCAGAGGAAATTATAGAGTGCTTTAAGACAGAATCTCAATCTGTGTATGAAACTTTTCTCAGTTTTTCTGAAGGAGAAAGAAAAACCTATCTGGACTGGATTTACGATGCTAAAACCGATGAAACAAAAACCCAAAGGATTGTCACAATGATGGAGCGATTACAGCAAGGATTAACATTCAGAGAATAAGTATACAGGCGCATTTGATCAAAAGCGTGGAGTAAATAATTGGAAAACGCTTATTTATACCAGCAAAATCAATATCTATGATGAAAAATATTTGTTCCCCTGTTTTCCTTTTTATATTTCTTTGTTTAGCTGGAATCTCTCATTTCCTTTCTGCTCAGAATAGTTCCTATGATTTTTTGAAAGCCTATCCAGTCAAAACGCCGGATGTGCTCGATTCTGTGAGAACAAACGATCCCAGACCAACCTTATTCCTGACTGATCAACAAAAAAAAGCCCTCCATTTAGATCAAATTTTTCAGAATGATTCAGCAGGTCTCGCCAGTGTTTATCTCGCCTTTCAGGTTAAACTCCCCTATTCATTTCACTCAATAGTGTTTCGTTATTTTCACGGTGAAAATGAAATTTTCTCTATTCTGGTGAATTATAGCGAGAATTATCAGGTTGTAGATCAGCAACAGCTTTCCTTTCATAATGATCAGAGAAATAATTTCAAGGGCGAAGGGACAATTCTTAAGGATCGGATTATTATCTACCAGCACAATGAAAATCGTACCAGTTATCTTTTTTATTTATTTGCCCCGGATGGAAAAATGCCACAAAGAGTATATAAATCAATTTTTCATCTGATTAATGAAGGTTCTGTTCTCGATCAAAGAATTGTCAGCGCCCGAAGTGGATTAAATATTCGGGATTCTCTGGGAAATAAAATCGGCAAATTCAATTTTGCTGATGCAGTTTTTATCCTGGAATACAGTAAGGATTCAACGATGATCATTGATGAAGGAAAGCAAATTTGGGGCAGAAAAGCCATGGTCATTTTAGATTATGAGGAATATATCGACCATTTGGTTGTTCCTTCCCGTGATTTTGAGAAAGGGTATGTTTTTGAAGGGTTTTTGTACAAATCCAGCAAACACCACTTGCATTCAAATGCAGAAAGACCTGAAGAAGGGCATCCACTTTATTATTATTATTCTACTCAGGTGAGCGTTTCCAGAACTAATTACCCAATGGCCAGCATCGACATTAAGGAGTTTATGGAAATTGAAAAAGTCAATCTGGGAGATTACAGGAGAAAAATTCTTGCGAGTGAAACGCTGGAAAAAGAGAAATATCAACTGGGAAATAACTCACAGTTTACTCTGAATTTTTCCAATGGCACTTCCAGAACCTTTAAAGACACCACGTATGAACATTCTGAATATTCTCCCACCAATTACTACCGACAAATTCCCAATCCCAAACTTTACGGATATTATGTGATTTACAATCCATTTTTTGAGGACAGCCATGTTTTTATTTTGGATAAAAAGAATGGAGAAAAAGCCTATACATTTGAAGATTACCCTTTTGTCTCACCAAACCGAAAGATTGCGATAAGCCTGAAAGTGCCTTATACTTATGATGATGGAACAGCAGCCATGGAAGTCGTGGAAATGAATAAAGGGAAATTTCGTCTGCGAGTCATGGCTCAGTTTATCAACTGGAATATCCCGAATGATCGGCAGATTTACTGGCTTTCGGATCGGGAGTTTATTTTGAGGGTGAAAAAGGTGGAAGCGGCTTATTCCAATGAGGAGGATGCGGAGTTTTTTTATTTGAAGTTTAGGTTGAGGGAGTAAGCGCTT
The DNA here is from genome assembly GCA_020438265.1 of Bacteroidota bacterium. Classification (GTDB taxonomy): domain Bacteria; phylum Bacteroidota; class Bacteroidia; order J057; family J057; genus JAGQVA01. Next base: position 628 of record JAGQVA010000880.1, on the reverse strand, counting down.
TACCAATTCCGATCTTAGGACGAAGGCTGTCATCCTGAACTCTGTGAAGGATCCAAGCATCGCGAGCGCAGCGAGAGAGCTTTCTTTCTTCGTATTTGTTCTATCTATCTCCAATAGCCCCCTCGCTGCGCTCGGGGTGCCTAGATCCTTCGCGAAGCTCAGGATGACATTTGCTCCTATAACGAGCTTTGCTCTTCTAAATTTAACCCTGTTATAGTGAGAAAATCGAAGCTTTGCATATGAAAAAGAAAAAAGCCGCCCTATAATCAAGGCGGCTTTTTTCATATACGGATTGAGTGTTGAGCTTACTCTTCCCGCGACCGGCGCACATTATTATCAAAGTTAAAATCGAAATTGAAGTCAAAATCGAAATCCAGTTCGTCCATCATCTTCTTGTATTTCTGGAATAAACGTCCTTCAACTCTGCGTCCATTCACCTCCATATAATCATCTTGCATATTAAATTGCATTTTTTCATTACGGCTGTTGATGAGACCATCCTCATACAATTCGTTTTTGAGATTTTTTTCCCAGGCATGAATCTGTTCTTCCATCACTTTGAGATTGGCTTCAAGATTGCGAAGCATGCCTTCCTTTCCGCGAAGTTGTTCTTCCACCTGACGCATGG
>JAGQVA010000879.1 GCA_020438265.1 Bacteroidota bacterium | reverse complement strand
GCCTGGGAAATGAAATCTGGGCTGCCCAACTGCTGAGTCAGACAACCTCTCCCAGAATTGATGGTCTGACAACAACTGAGGGCGGAGATTTACTTGTGGGGGCTACCTGGGGAGGAAAAGTGCAGCTAGGAGACAGTCTTTTGGCTCAGGGGTCTTCACAGCGTTCATTAACAGCTCGTCTGAACGGTGAAGACGGAAGTTTGTTATGGAGCAAAGTTCCTGTTTCGGTTGATAATACTGTACATGGCCAACGTATTGCAGTAATTAGCGAAGGAAGGTATATCATGGCTGGAAGAGGTGCTCTTGGGTATCAATATGACTGCCTTGATCCCGTTACGCCGCCGTCAGGTGTGAGTACGACACAATTTTTGCTAATTATCAATGAGTCCATTCTCGAAAAAGTGAATGCCGATTTTAGTCTGAGTCAAAGCGGAATAACCATTGATCTGACCAATCAGTCTGCGGGTGCGACTGATTATCACTGGGATTTTGGAGATGGAATCACCTCTATAGATTTTTCACCGACACATACCTATATAACCAATGGGACATTTACAGTTACCCTCATTGCCAGCAATTGTCTGAGCAGCGATACCTTCACCAGTGTAGTAGAGATCGCTTCGGTGGCCATTGAAGATGAGTATCAGGAAAAGGTAAAAATCATTTATGACCAAAGCCTTGATCTGCTACATGTGGACATGATGGAGAATCATGGTCGCTGGACAATTATGGATCTTCAGGGACGTACCCTTTCCCAGGGTCAGTTCATTGCTGGCAAGAACGAATTAAGCATGAATCTGTATCCAAATGGGATCTATTTGTTCAGAACAGAAGTGAAAGGAATTCCTTTTGTTTTTCGTTTTGCGAAGTATTAGGGTACATTCATTCAATCTTCCATTTTTCATGACATGAAAAATGGAAGATTGAATCAAATTCCTCCCCAAAGCCTAAGACTCATAAGATTCCTTACGATCTGATTTGGGTATTAAGCCAGGTCTGTCCAAAACTTCCCTCAATTGAGGGAGTAAATGCGCAGCCAGACTATACCCCTCCACCCGCATCCGTAAAAACTGCGCAGGTGCCGGATTTTCAGCCAAAACCATCATAAAATCTTCAAAAAGATTGAGATCATATCGAATGCTTTTTTCAGGAGAATTCAAATCCAGTGTCTGTTCGTATTTATCCCAACGTTTGAAAATCGTTGCCAGAAGCGCAATCTGTTGTTTTTGATCAATAGGCGAGACCTCCAGCATTTTCATGACTGAAGATAACAATTGTTCTGCCGGATTTTCAGAAAGTTCGGAAGCAGGATTTGATAACTTCTCTTTTTGCCACCCTTCATATACCCCCAGAAGGATTCGCATCGCATTGCGGAAGTTATCCTGTTCTAAATACTCCTCCATCTCAGCCTGGAGAACAGGAATATTATCTCTGGTGAAGGAATTTCTCAATTGTTTGATGTTGACCAAATCAAGGTTTTTGGCAAGCTCCGGATCTAATTCATTACTCAAAACATCAAAACGATTATTCAGAATTCCCAACCCAACTGCAACCAGATGCTTACATAAACCCGCATCATCATAAGGACAAGAACAATTGGCCCGAATCTCATCAGATTCTGTGTAAATAACCTGATTGTATAAATTACCACTATGCGTCTCAGCCAGAAAAACCGGCCCATGTTTTTCAATTTTCCCCTCCCAGCCATCCTGGTGTGCTTTCATTCCCCGCTCAAAAACCTGAGGCAGGGAGTGATTTTGGAGGAATTCTTCAGAGATATTCATAAACAAAGATAAGATATTTTTGTACCATTTTAGCTTTGTCCGCGTTTTGTTAGAAAGCCTCTCTGGATATGGTTCTATTTAACCATAAACCCTCTTTTTTATGAAAAATCCACTCTTATTACTCCTTGTTTTATTATTAAACAGCTCATTTCTTTGGGCCCAAACAACCATACCGACTCACGCTGATTCAACCGACATTCTCAAAGAAGTGTTGAACATGCATAAGGAAATGCCAGCCCCTAAAAAAGAGTTTAGAAAAGGCCATGTCAATCCCCGTGAAATCAAAGATTATTACCAGAAAACAGACAATGGTTTTACCATCGAACTTCCTCACAAAGGATTAACGCCCAGCCCGACGATTTATCAGGGAGCCATTTACCTCAGTGGGGGCTTTGGTAGCAAACAGTTTTATGCTTTTGACATTCAGAGTGGCCAAAAAATCTGGGGCGTTGATCTGGATGATGATGGCCCTTCTTCTGCCGTCATCGAGGACGATATCGTTGTTTTTAATACAGAATCCTGTACCATCTTTGCTTTGGAAGCCAAAACGGGCAAACAAATCTGGTCATACTGGTTGGGTGATCCTTTGATGTCTACTCCTACGATATCCAATGGAATGGTTTTCACCGCTTATCCTGCAAGTTCTGCTTTTAACAGTGGAGGCGGCTGGGGAAATTTTTATCAGCAGGAACAAAAACAGGAACAGCTGAATGAAATGCCCTATCCTTCAACACCAGAAAAGGAAAACACATATCAGGGAAAACTGAATCCCACCCACGTATTGATTGCTTTTGATCTGAAAACAGGAGATATTCTCTGGCAGAAGTGGATTGACGGTGATATCATGTCTGCACCTGTGGCGGAAAAAGATGGGTTGTATGTAACTACTTTCCCAGGAACCCTTTACAAATTTGAAGCAGCTACCGGCAA
>JAGQVA010000086.1 GCA_020438265.1 Bacteroidota bacterium | reverse complement strand
GGACCAGCCACCCGAGCATTCCTCCGGCACAGCCAAACCAGAGCCAATTCAGCGGCAGGAAAATTCCTTCCTGTGCAAAAAACTTTTTGAAACCAAAGGGATAAACGCCCTGTGAGCAGGTTTCCGGATAAGCTTCACAATTTCCGTAACGATTCCAGCTATTCAATGAAATTACATGTTCACACTTGGAGACGATTAAATCTTTGGCTTTAAATGGTCGCTCAGTAATAGGATCTGTAAGCTGAAAATTGGCAATCAGGCCACTGTTTCCCTGAAGAAGTCTGTCTTTATTTCTGAAAAACCATTTTTCATAGGTTTCTACATATTTCTGGCGAAAGAATATTTTTCTGCCCAGGGGAAATAATTCACTTAGGATTAATAAAATCAAAGCCGTCAAAAACAACCCAAACCCAATATCATTTGCCATACTCCCCCAGTTTGCACTCTGCGGGCAAGGCTGAATCAATGTTCCCGCACTCATTTCAGTTTTGGCTGTTGCGCTATGCCAGGATATAATGATGGTCCTGCTTTCTCCTGCATAGGTCGGCTCTTTTATCGACTGGGCGATCATTTGATAAACCCCCTTCTGATCAGATACCTGACTTAGGTCAAGCACCTCCATATCTTCCTCTGTAGTGCCGATAACCTCTTTAAGAAAAAGTTGGTCATTCCCTTCAAGATCATCCACCAGATTATCTTTATTTTTCACCTCAAAGAGCACCTCTAATTGCCCCGTCGAACAGTTTAGCTCTGCTTTTTCAATCTTTACACTTCTGGTTTCCTGCCCCATCACAAAAATCACGGAAGCAATGAGGAAAATAAACAGGATAATTTTTTTCTGTGTAATCATTGTTTTGGTATGGTTAAGCTTTTCCAATTCAGCCAATGTGAAAAGTCATCTTTATTGGTCATTGTATTTTCATCGGTTCTGCAAAAAATGCCCGTGTCATGATCATCTGTCAAAGGGTCCAGAACAATGGCAACCTGATAATCATGCGGGAAAAATCCTTCATGAGAATACAAATCAATTTCTGATAAATAAGGAGAATGGCCCGGGTGCGTGTGGAGCCATCCCACTAAAACAAGGTCTTCTTTTTCTTCCAGAAATGCGTCCAAAGCCAAAAAGGGATTGGAACCAAACTCCAGTCTGTTTGGGGTTGCTTTGACAACTTCCTGGGCCGGTAAAAATTCTTCTATTGAAATCAGGTAATGATCTCTTTTGCTTAAAGCATAATTTCCAAGGAGGAATCCGCCAACTTCAGGAACCGGTTTTTGATTCAGGCTTTGATTAACCCAGTGGTTCACTGCTTCTACACAGGTTTGGTGTATAAAAACATAATCTATTTTAATTGGCGGAATAACATTGCCAAGAGATAAATCAAAATGGTCCAAACTATTTTGTAGTTTGGCTAGATTAGCAGGCTTCCGGGAACCTCGATGATGTGTTTGAATGATTTTCATTTATGATTTTTCTCCTGCTAATTCCCGCCAGCTAAACCAGTTCTTTCCGATCCGGTTGGCAGTGTTATTAATGATTCCTCCTTTTGTTCTGGTAAAAAAGGCAATGTCAAGCCTGTCAGTCATGGTGTCCATTTCCATAGCAACCTGATAGTTTTTCTGAAAAAAGCCTTCATGAATATTCAAATCCGGGCGTGACAAAAACAATCCATGGCCAGGGTGTGTATGAAACCAGCCAATAACTTCCAGGTTGGGGAATTCTTCCTTAATCTGGTCCAGCTCCAGCCATGCCCTGGTTCCAAATTCTATCCGGTATGTATCATTATCCTCTGGCGTAATAGGTACAAATTTATTGATGACCACATCAAATTGTTTTGAACCAACTGGTGTATAATTTCCCAACAGGAATCCACCAATTTCAGGGATCATGGTTTCATTGTTTTCCTCGAAGATGTCGACGTTTTCTTCGTGAACAAACCGGTTGAGCTCGTCAATACAATCGCCTGTCAGGGACAGCGTTTTCACTGCTGTATCAGCCCAAAGTTTATTCAGGTCGTAGGATTCCATCTTAACTTCCGCTTTACGCTCAGCTACTATATTAATCATGCTACCCTGGCCGTTTTGATCCCTTTCGGTTTCTTTCTCCATCTCAACTTTTGGCTGTCCATGATTGATTATGATAGGCTCATTTTTAACAGGATCTTTTACTGCTTCTTTTGTTTTATTAGTCCTGGTATCGGCCACCTTTTCTATAGATTGCTTTTCTTTGACTGCCTCAGAATCGCCTTCTTTTTTCTTTCTGAAGATGAGGAATAACAAAAGGATAATCAACAGCCCCCCTACTCCACCGTAAATCATCTTCTGCTGATTTGATAGATTGTCTACATAAGATTTTATATCAAACCCGGGAGAATCCTGACTATTAATTGTATCTGTTTCTATTGTATTCTGGCCCAGGACCTGAGAATCTGTCTCGATGGTGGTTTCTTCAGTTATGACAACATCCTCTTCATCTTTCTCCTCAACCAAATCCTTTTCTTCAGTATTCTTTTTTTCTTCGTTATTCTTTTGCTGATTGGCTATTTGAATCAATTTGCTTCTTTCCCTGTTTAGTTTGTTTTCAACATCAGAAATCAAACCGGTAATTTCTGTATCAGCAATTCCCCTTCCCTTTATTTTTGCCAGCTCTTTCTTAGCATTATCAATTTTTCCAATACTGGAATACTTTGCATTTAACATGGAAGACAGTTCAGATTTGGTTCGATTCTTTTCTTCAATAGCGTTTCTTTCTTCTACAGTCAGAAAGTCGTAATTGATCGTAAATTTTTTGGAATCAACCACCTGCCCGGATCCTCTGTCTTCCAGATTGATGGCCAGATTTAATTTGCCTGCTGCTCTATTCTGAATCGGAAAGAGAACAGGTAGCCCATCTGTTCCCAAAGGGCGAGGATTTAAAGAGATCAGCTTGAGATTCGGTTCGAAGTTTGACCAATGAAGTTTTACAATGAATTTATCATTGGCCTCAGGTGGATTCCAGGTTAATGAGCTAAATTTAATTGTATAATTATCATTAACCTTTGTCGCCGAATAACTTCCCTTAACCTCTCCCTGGTCTGATTTAAGTACAAAATTCCCCTGCTCCTGGGCAAAAGTGGGCAAGAACAAGCCCCCAAGCCAAAATGCCAGGAAGAATACATACTTTTTCATAATCGATTTATTTACTTTTTACCCTGATATTTCCAGTTTCGGATAAACAGGAAAATAGAAATTAATAAAAATAAACTAAAATATACAGTTGTCCCGATGGGAAATTTGCCCTTTATCCTCACGTCATCAGCCAGTTTGACCACCTCATTATTGCGGGAATCGGTAATATGGAATTCATAAGTTCCTGCCTCGTTAAGCTGCCCTGCATAATCTGAAAGCGGAATGGAATACACATATCCCTGCTCTGTGGAATCCGAGGGTGCCGGCAAAGGAAAATTCCGAATCGTAATTCCATCTTTTTTGACTTTGAGCATATAGGGCATTTCCCCGCCAGAAACGGTAAAGTCAATGATTTCCGGTGTTTGATTCACCCCAAAGATTTTAATTGGAGCAATTGACCCGCTTAAAGACAGAATCGCAACAAATCCCCGCTGGTCTTTAATATGAACCCGATAGTCACTCGGCTCGGTCAGAGTAAAAACCAGGCTATCCTGAGTTACCCGTAAAGATCCGCCTCCCCACTGGTAAGTCGTATCGACAGTCAAAGTTGTATCATCGATAAAAACGCTTTTTTCAGAGCCACTTTCCCAAACGAGAATATTGCCATCCGGACCCTGAAGCTGAGTAATAAACAGTGGCCATTTCGCATGAGTTAACGAAGCAGAAAATACCAGCTCACTGATTCGATTAATGGTGCTGTCTATGGGAAGCATTTCCTCATATAATGCTTTGATTTCATCCAGGAAATAACACTCTTCATCATTTTCAAATTTACTGATAAATGCTGCGTAAGCATCGATAGTCTTTGCTGCGATGGCTACTTCATACTCTTTTTCGCATTCTGTTTTCGGTCTGACTCCACAGTCGGCGCGGCGGTATTCTCCCTCCAGACTTTTTTCCTTACTTACGATATCATTGATAATGCTCTGGGGAGCACAACTTCCTTCGATTCGCTTTTTAAAGTCTCTGAGAATTTTTCTCCTTCTATCAATTTGACAGGCATCAATACGATTGACCTCATCAAGGATTCTTTTCCACTCATTGATAACCAAACTTTCTTCCTCTCTAATTTTGGTAGTTGCCTCATCTTTGTGAATTCCAAAAGGCTCCAAACATGGTTGAGAGAAGATATTAATGTAACTTTTAAGCCTTTCACAATCACTCGCGGAATTCCATAATTCTCTTTCTTTGGCCTTAATTGCCAAATCCACCTCATCACTGCGGCTGGCACTTGGAATCCCATATTTTTGCTTAAAATCACATAAGTCAAAAATGGACCCTCTTTTCGATTTTTCCCATTCGGTTAGTACCAGTTTGTTTTTCTTGCTAAGAAATGTATCAACCCTTGCTTTAGCATTGCCTGAAAAATACTGGAAATCGAGAATATGGTAATGATAGGCCAGATAAAGCTGATATGGGCGGGGGCTGCTTTGATGGCTTTGTTCCAATGCAGTTATCTTTTCATAAGACTCCTCTGCAATTTTCACTTCATAAGGAATGGAAAAGGCGCCACTTTTGTATGTATATTCATCTTTAGGCCCCAATCGAAAAGGGACTTTTATTTCCCCTTTTCCTTCTCCCAAAACTTCAAATGTAATGTCCCACCTTCCTATCTTTCGGGTAGGTGTTACCTCAGTAGGGTCAACACATTTTAAAGCCGTACCGGTTTGAATAAGGGAAGGATCAACCGCCAAACGATAATCCTTGTCATTAATGACCTTGTCTGCAGTTGGAACCCCATCGGCGATGATTAAAAAGTTGTAGTCATTTTTAACACCCAGATCAATAAATGCTCCCTTTTTATCCCGAAATACAAAAGTCAGCTTATTCCCTGATGTAATAATCTTCTCCTCACTATCGGAACGCAGCCGATACTCCATATTTACCTGAACCTGTTTTTGATTCTCATAGGTAAGATTCTGAGTAATAGATTGCCCAAACATAAAGTAGCCTGGAATCAATAACCCTGATACAGTAATAATTCGTGTCAACAGACGCATAGGAGATTGTTATTTGAGCAGATTAAGAAGGAATAATTGTTATACCACCACCTGTATTGCTATCTTTTTTATCGTTATCCACTTGATTATTTGTGTCTTTCTGACCATCATCCGAAGCTACAATCCGCTTACTGATAATTCTGATACCTCCGAAGTTATCAGGTTTTTCTTTCACTTCAAGAGGTTTTAATAACGGCCTGTCGTCGACTACTTTTCCCTCATTCTTGTTTATAATGTTTTTGGGCTCAGCATACTCACGAACCCATTCTGCCACAATTTCATCGTCGGGATGTGGAGGCTCTTCGATTGCGTGATAGTTTTTGTATTGTAAAATTTCCCCAATCCGGTGGGCCAGAAAGTAGAGGTTATATCTTTTCCCAAAATCCTTTGCATTGGAACAAATATGACCTTTTTCTTTTCCGTGAAACTTAATGTTGGGATGCCATAGATCCGTTTTCATATAACAACTGGCACCAACCATCGGATAACTTTGGGGAAGTCTGATCTCTGTTTTATGCTCTTCTCCATAAATGGGGGTCAAATCATCATTTATACCAATAATTGATTTAACTTTGTAGGTAATCAAATAGGCATTGGGTGGGTTAGGCTTTTCTCTCTCCCGCTCCAAAACCTCAAAGTCAATGAGATCACTTTGCTCCCGAAGATCCTCCAAAGCACGGTGTTCCCTTGCCAGTCTTTCCAAATAGGGATCAGAAATATTATCAAAATCGTAATCTGCACCGTTTAAGTTCATTTTGATTGTGTTTTAGTGTTATAAATGTAAATGAGGCATTTACTTATCATTTGCCTGCAACAAGTTTGGGAGCAAGAAGCAACGTGTCATTTTCTCCGATTTTTTGATCAAACAGACTTTTCTTCAAAGTCAGTTTCTTACCGTTGTTTCGGGAAATCAACTCATAAACATAAGGATTCCCTTCCTTGTCCCTTTGGGGGATCTGGTTTTGGTCAATCAGGTGTTTTACGATTGCCTCACCTGTTGTGCTCAACGGAAGTTCAATATCAAGATTGGCTCCACTATGGGAAATTCTGATTACCAGTCTGATCATTGAGGATTCATCATATTCGTATGGTGACATAAAAGGGGAATGTTAAAAGTAAATGGTTAAAAAAGTAAATTTAAAAATTACGAAAAGTGGGATAAAATCCCAATAGTATGTTTCCTGATTATTGAAATGTAAGAAATGAAATATCGCCAGTCAGTTCTACAAACTGAGGCTCACCATCAATAATTACTCTCATTACATCCAATCGGGGAATACCTAACTCTGTAAGGGGTTTATCCAGAAAGGGGAAATTTTTATCGAGGTATTTACGGACCATCCCATCACGGGTTGATACGCTAATTTCATCATCTACCCCATCCATATACTGCTCAACTGCCTCGGCCGTAAATTTATTATGCGGCATCATGACCGGGTAGTATTTTTCACTATTCCTGGAGAAAACCTCCAGAATGATTTCACTTTCAAGTTTGATCGCCGGGTCATTGGTCTTAAAATGTTGGCGAAGCCAATCCAGCACTTCCCCCAAAGGCATCTCCGCAGATAATTCTTTCGCCTCATAAACAGGGTCATAATGAAAATGGCTCAGGCATCCTTTCTCCAGACCATCCAGTTCATACAGTTCAATGACATTATTCATTCCATTATAATTGAACTTTCGGCCTGCCAGGGACTTATTCGTATTTCCCATAGCCAGTTTTAGCGCTTCCTGCACCTGCATCGCTCCAATGATCGAGGAAGAAATAGGAGTAGTTGGAATTCTTCCCAGTCTCAGGTTTTCCATTGCCACTTTAAAGCACCCAAGCTCGTAGTGAATCCACTTATGTTCTTCTTCGGTAAGATTACATTCATAGCAAGATGTCCCTGGCATAAAAACAGTTAATTCTCCCGAGAGATTTTCAATAGCTCCATCTACCCAGGGTTTTCCGACTTTAAAGCACTGCCTGTTAAGCATTAATCTGGCCAGACGATTGTCCAGACAACCGATAATGGCATCCATTCGGCGAAAGACTCCCAGACCGATGTCTGAGCGAATATCCCCATTAAATGCCATAACTTTGACCTGACGATTGATTTCCTGCACTTTTCTGGCTGCAACAGAGGATTTTAAATTTTCTTTCCCACAATCCTCTTCTCTGTAAAGTACAGATTTGGCCAGGTTGGCGTATTCAACATGATCAAAATCAACAATAAAAATATTACCAACATTCAGCAGCGCCAGGTTCTTCAATACTTCATTCCCCAAAGCTCCTGCACCAACGACCATTATCTTCAGATTATTGATGCGTTCCTCATCCCATCCAACGCTCTCAACGGTATTATTCCATTTCTCTTTAGGAATAGTAATCAAATTTGATTTTTCCTTTGACATAAACTTCAAAATGTTAGTTGGGGTAGTAATATTTTGTATCTAAAATTAGTTCTTATTTTACAAAATAGCTACTTTTCCCTAAATTTTACTTTTTGGACTTGAGATTATAGGAGAGGCATTCGTCTAATATAACGAGACTTATCCCAGGTTTATTGACAAATAAAAAAATATTGTGAAAAAATACATTTCCTTACCATTTGAGTTTGATAAACTCATCAAGCCCAAAGAGAGGTTGAAGCGATTAGATCTTGTGGAATCAATTCATTCCAACATCCAGTTTTTGATTTTTTCAAAAGTTGGAGACTCTGCCTATGATCGCAATATGGGGTTTGAAATATGGGATTATGACAGAAATGTGTTTTACCGGGAAAAAACGCTTTATTTTCAGGAAGACGGGAAGGATAATTTTAAAGGCACATTGGAATCAAACAGAGCCAAGGACCACTTTACCAATGATTTACAAAATTTAATTGTCAAATACGAACCAAGGCTAGAAAACATAGATGCTTCCTTTTCTTTTGAAAGACTCAGAGGAAAATATGCAGAATATCAGAGACAAATGGTTATTGAGGTAAAGGGACGAATCAGAAGCACTGGATTATACCTCGATCCTCCTGTAAAAATAAGGATTCTTTACTCTCCGTTTAAAGTCGAAAAAACTACTGATCCCCAATGACAAAAGATAAAATTGTAAAAAGGTTATTGAAGGAAGCCCAGTTCTATTGGGGAGACCCTAATGATATTTCTTCAAAAGCAGCGCAACAAGGCGACTTTGATCCGGTAGTTGAGAGGATTTTTGAGGCAAATGCGGTTGAAATTGAAAAATTGTACCGGGAACTGGAGGACTCAAACAACGAGATTATTCAGGGACTTTGCAAAGTATTGGTTCCTGACGAGATTGCTTTACCAGAACCCGGTTATACCTTGGTGAAAATTACACCTGAATTTGCCCAGGCCAAAATTTCTCCTGAAAACATTTTCGAGGTTGAAGGTCAGGATGATACCGGAGAGCCTTTCAATATTTACTTTTCCTCTCTGTTTAATCACAAAATTCCTAACTGGAAATTACAGTATATCTTTTCTGAGGCCTTTCTCTGGGATGTGAGCAACCATCAACCGGAGGATCTCGAAGTTGATAATTTCAAGGCCCCCAATTATGATAAAGTAAAGGAAATCTGGCTGGGGTTTAATGTCGATAGGATTTCAAAAATGGAGGAAGACGATCTTATTTCCATGTTTTTGGGAAATCAAATCTTCGACGAATTTGACCCTCATTTTATCTCTTTCCAGACAGCAACATGGACCCTGGGTATGGATAAATACTGGGATTTTGAGGTCAAAAAAGGGCTTTCTGTTTTTAAGGATAAAGAAGATCCCCAGAAGATCTATAAACTCTCGGATGTCCTTGGAATCATAGATAATTATGAAAAGAAAATTTTCAACAGGTTTCGGAATAGTTTGGTTAGCCTGACCAATCTTCCGCATGACCTCTCTCCCTATCTGCAGCCTTGCCCTCCAGGATATGAACATCTGGCTCTTGGTGATATGAATCCTGTTTTATGGATCAAAGCCAGCTTCCCAATGGATATTCCCAAATCATTTTTTGAAGAAAATCCATTATATATCAACTGCATTCCCATTGTTAACAGAAAACTGATTAGCAAAAATGTAACGAAACAAGACTATGACAGGCTATTATTGCCTATGCCTACGGAAAATCACTTCCTGGGTGTAAACCGAATCTGGGATGATCAGTATCAGGATAATACTTACAAAGAAATTGAATTTTTTACCTCTTCTGCCAAACCGGGAAATTATATTCTCAGAAAAGGCAATCGGGTAAGGAGAATTACAGAGCAGCACGCTTCTATACAAATTAATAAACTACTGGATCTGATCTACGATGAGGCTGGAATCTTCAGAGAAAGTGGGGTGAACAGACTGAATGAAGATTTTAAAGTCATTGACCAGGCAATCAAACGGATCAGAAATAAATTGCCCAGTAAATATCTGGAGGAGCAGAATAAGACCGAATATTATGGAGTTGCCCACATCCGTAAGCGCGCCTCTCTGATTTATTATAATTATTGGGAATGTCAGGGAGAAGAAATACAAAAATTTAATAAAAAGATTAAACTGAGTGTTTACTCCAATGAGGTAAGTATGGATGGAAGCTTTACCATTATCCCGATTCAATCAGGAAAAGGAGTGATCGAGGAAGAGAATTACTTCAAACATCTCAAATCTTCGATTGTCTCCCGAAACAGAATTGTTACCCAGGGCGACATTGAAATATTCTGCAAATCTCAATACGGCAATATCATTGGAGAAATTGATATTGAGAATAAAGTACTCCCCTCCAATAAAGATCTGTTCAAAATGGAGCGGGTGGTTCTTGTTAGCATTAAGCTGAAACAACCGCTGGAAAAAGAAGAAGAAAATATTTTTAAAGCCAGTTTACAAAATGAGTTGAATGCCTTAAGTGCTTTTTTCTCACCTGTAAAAATTGCCATTCGCAACTGATTTTTTATGGGAACAATTACCAACACCTTTGACCTGAGTTCCAGAATTGCCCTTGAAAAGGCACAAAAGCTGGGTACAGAATTGGGCCACGAAACTTTTGGGGCTCCTCATCTGCTTAAGGTCCTTTTACAAAAACATGAGGTGTCTTCCCTGCTTGTTTTCATAGAAAAAGGGCTTAAATACCTGGAACAATGGGCAGATTTCAGAATTAAGGAATATGAGACAGGACTTGCAACATCAGAAAAATCTTTACCTGACGACATTATTCATAAAATTCTTCAAAAATCAGAGGAATACAGTCAGATTCTGGAGACAGAACAGGTAACTGTAACCTGTATGATGGCTGCTATTTGCACACCTAATGTTGGATTTTCTGAAGACAGGATCAGAAGCCTTGGGGTTACAGAAAAAGAGATTGTTTACGGAGTAAAACCCCAATTAGCGCATCGGCTTCTTACCAAGATTCATGGGAATATGGGTACAGATATTCGGGTGGAGTCTTATGCAGAACTTCTCATTAATGGCAATCTTTTTAAAGAGGATGAAATTCATATTTTGCCTACTGGCAAGGCCAAACGCGACTTCAGTAATGATATTATTGATGCCAAATTCGAAGTTCCGGATATAGCATATCATTATCACAGGAAAGAAAAACCGCTTCTTCAGATTCACACCAGCAGAAGTTCTATATTGGATTATTTGCCTGAAGCCTTTTTTCTCAGTCCCTATGATGAAGTAGATGATGATAAGCTGAGTCCCGAAGAAAAAGAAAAAGCCAGACAAGCCTATCGGGAAAAAATTCAAAGCGCAAAGAATTTTTTCAAACCCCTGGAATTAGAGTTTAATCGTCTCAGAGTTGCCCGGGAATTGCACGAAGTTCTCATGGTGAAAACTTATGCAGGGATTTTTGAAGATATTTATGCCGATAGCTGGTTTGGTCTCAAAAATCTGATCCAGAAAAATCCTGCCTGGAGGCGGTTTATAAAAACGCTCCATCTTACGTCTTATGTAGTTGGAGATCAGGAAAAAACCCGGGAATTGATTCAGTTTGTTTTGAATAAAGGAGTAGAAATTCAATGTGAATGGGTGTACGAACCTGTGCAAACATCCTCGAAAAAACTTGAACTGGGGAATGTTCCCCTGGGACATGAATTTTACCTTGGGTCCATTGTTTACATTCAAGGGTTAGTAGCCAGGCTCACCATCAAGGATTTAAAACCTGAAGAGTTTTACGACTTTTATGAAGAAGACTCAGCTACCTCTAAGTTAATTGAACAAATAAGTAAATATTATTTCCCTCTCGATGTGGAGGTGAAAATAGATTACCAAATACAGGAAGGACAGACCGATTTCAGCTTAAAACCGAAAGAAGAGAAATCCGGAGCTATCCTGGGATATATGACATCGATTTGATTAAAACCAAATTGAAACCAATAGTGATTATCACGAATGAAATATTATAGCCAAAGACCTTTCAGGTTTTCGAAAACCTGGAAGGTCTGAAAGTAA
>JAGQVA010000878.1 GCA_020438265.1 Bacteroidota bacterium | reverse complement strand
GTCCATTACTCAACTTGAAGAGATATTGGAATTGCGTTTTCCCAAAGGCCTGCAATTGGGAGAAATGCAAAATGATTACGGACAGTTGCAACTGGAGATTTCTCAGCTTCAACAAACGCTCCGACAGTCAGGTGTTTTCCAGCAAATCAATACGCTTAAAAACGAGATTGGGAATACCCGGGAATTGAGGGAGATTCTTATCGCGGAAAAAGATTACTCGAAGGAAGAATTAGCCTTGATTCAAAGAGATTTTCAAAGGAATGTGTTACTGAATAAGGAAGGAGTCGTCAGTGATTTAGACCGTGAAAAAGTGGAGAGTGAATGGCTTCGTTATCAAAAACAATACAGCAATCTGGGGCAAGGTATTATCCAGAATAAGATCAGGGAAGAGCAGCTCATACTCGAAATACAAAAACTCACTGAAGATAGAAATACAAGACTTCAGATAAATAAATATAATGTAGAACAGGTAATTAACAGCATTCAATCAGGGATGAAAGAATGGGAAGAAAAGTACATGATCGACGCCAAAATAGAGGGAAGTGTTGCTTTTGTACCAAAGATTGTTGAAGACCAATACCTCAATCAAAATACGGTAGTCCTTTCTGTCATTCCAACCAATAATGTAAACACCAAACAAATACAAGTTCTTGTTAACAACTATGGATTAGGAAAAATAGATATCGGTGATAAGGTAATTATAAAGGTAGATGGATATCCCTATAAAGAATTTGGCACGTTGACCTCAAAGGTTCAGAGTATATCGGCACTCCCCGAAATAACCAAAAATAACAACGGCGAATTTCTGTATTTATATACCATCAACATTGCTCTTCCTGATACGATCATCACCAATCATCAGCAAGAAATACCTTACAGGCCCAATTCATCAGTCACTGCGGAAATCATCACCAAGGATAAAAGTATCCTGGAAAGACTGTTTGAAACATTTTTATCACTTATAAATCAAGAATAGCTATGACGTTTTTAGAAAAACTGGAAGTAATCGAAAGAGTAGATGGGCTTATCAGACGTAAGGCTACGGGATCTGCGGATGAATTAGCCCAAAAAATAGGCGTTTCCAGAAGTACTATATTCGAAATCATTAACTGTATGAAAACCATGGGAGCCGAAATCGAATACAGCAATATCAAACGATCGTATCACTACATTGTCGAAAAAGACCTGGCTATCGGGTTTGTTACACCAAACAAAATCAATGGTGGTAAAAGTCAAAATATTTTTCATCAGTCCGATTTTTTCGGACTGCCAAATCATATATTTACCATAGAGTCATAGGTAAAGCTGCAGATTTATTGATGATTTCAGGGATAAATTCTGAACCCTCCTGCCTTTATGGTCGGTGTTTAAAAAAGAAGAAACATTTACCATTCA
The DNA here is from genome assembly GCA_020438265.1 of Bacteroidota bacterium. Lineage (GTDB taxonomy): Bacteria > Bacteroidota > Bacteroidia > J057 > J057 > JAGQVA01. The sequence goes on along the minus strand of JAGQVA010000878.1, from coordinate 1,325 downwards.
ATTTAAGTGTTTTATTATGATGAAATTAGAAGATTTTAAAAAAGTTAAGCTATCTGACAATAAGCAGCTATCCTATATTTATGGCGGGATTAAAGTTTCCTATATTACTGGTAGCTCTGACCCAGGTAGAGTAGGAAGTTATGATAAAGAAAATGCAGACGGCGGTTACGATCTCTGTTCTCAGGAAGAAGACTCAACAAGTGTTGGCTGGCATTAATATTTTACGGTTATGGAGAATGTTTCCTGACATTCTCCATAACATGTTAAAAAACTATGATATTAATAATTGCTGAGGAGAACGATCAAAATATAAATGGAGTAATAGACTGGATTATTCATTATGGTTTTGCCTATTGTAAAATTAGTAGTGAGACAAAACTCATCTTAAAGGAGCTAAGCATCAACAATTCCTCCATTGACTTTGAAATAGACTACGACAACTCATTTAATCAGGGGACGATCCGATACTCCGAAATCCAGAGTGTATGGTACAGATCAGGCAAACTGAAACTGAGGATTCCTGAAATCACAGAAGACCATATCAAAAAGATTTTAACCCATTATTTTAATACCGAAATTAAAGTTCTCAATGATTTCATTTATCGGTTATTAGAGAGAAAACGCCACATTAATTCATACCTGGACAACTCCAAATCAAAGCTATACCAACAACTCATCGCCAAAGATTATCAAATTCCCATCCCCAGTACTGTTGTCTCATCGTATAAAACTGTCATTTCCAACTTCGTAGAATCTGAAGAAAAATATGTTACCAAAGCCATAGAATTTGGACATATTGGCAAATTTGACAAAGTAGATATTGGGGGCTTTACCGAGAGCCTGGAAGTTTCTGACTTAGCGAATTTGCAGTCCTTTGGTTTTCCCTCATTATTACAAAAACAAGTTGAAAAAAAGTATGAGATAAGATCATTCTACCTGGACGGAGAATTTTATTCCAGCGCGATTTTTTCCCAGAATGACGCACAAACCAGGGTTGATTTTCGGAACTATAATTTTGAGAATATGAACCGGGTTGTTCCCTATAAAATCCCCGATGAATTGGAAGATAAATTGAGCGCTATGTTTAAGGAATTGGATATCAATTCAGGATCAATAGACCTGATTTTTACGACTTCCAATGAATACGTTTTTCTTGAAATTAATCCCATTGGCCAGTTTCAACAAGTGAGCCAACCATGTAATTATAATCTGCCCAAAATTATTGCCGAATACTTATGCAAGAGTTAACATTTCTCTCCCATTACAAAGTCCAAAAAGCCTACAGCACTCACATGCCTTTTTGGTTGGTTTATCATCACGAATAC
>JAGQVA010000877.1 GCA_020438265.1 Bacteroidota bacterium | reverse complement strand
GGGAGATTTTACCTATGATTCCCCCAGTCGGCCTTATTCCTTTTTTCAGAATGTGATTATCTGGGCAGAAAACTATACTTTTTCCCTGGAGATTTTTTCCCTTGATGGGCAAAAAGTATTAAACAGAAACCTGGGAGGATCTCAGGGGAGTTTTGTTTTGCCTGGTCTGCCTTATGGGATTTATATTCTGAGAATTTCTTCACGCAATGAAACACTCAGCTTTAAGGCATACTCCGACGGACAAAAAACCTTTCCGGTTGATCGGGATATTAGCTGGCATCCCCGCAATACTGAAGAAGGGAATGATACGCTTCTAATCCAGAAAGAAGGATATTTTGACCGTCAACTAATCGTTCCTCGTCGAGATACCTTATTAGAAATTGCGCTGTTAAAAGGCGATTATGAAGACCTTGACTATTTTAATGAACTCATAGATCCGATTGCTTTTGATTTGATTAGCAGTTTGCCTTCACGCAGTCATCAGGGAGGTGTGCGGTCGGTAAAAGTGATTTATAATGAGGATGATGGGCTGGTGTACTATCAAAACACCAAAAAGTACGTCTATCATTTTACCTTTGCATGGAAGGTGCTGGGTTTTAATCAGGGGAATAATATTTTCAATCTCACACAGTACCGTGAAAGCCCTGATCGCTACTTATACCCCGGGAATATCAATTATTATAAAAACCTCGATAAATATGTGCTCCATCTGGTCGCAGCGAATGAAATGAGTTGTGAGCACATCAAGCGGCTTTATGAAAAAATTGTCGAAACCTCATACCTCAAGGGAAAACTATTTTTCTTCCCGAATAAGTCTGCATTTGAGTTATGCGATGACATTCCTGTCATTAATTCGGAAGAACTATACAAAGGCATTAATTATCAGGGGTTAAACCTGGCTGAGAACTACGGATACCTCAATAAGGTAAAGGTGGAAGATTTGGCAGATACCTATCTGAGTCGTCGGGATATTATCATTCTTGATGCCATTCCCAATGAGGTTTCCGTTGTGGCAGGAATTATTACCACCGAATTTCAAACGCCTCTCAGCCATATTAATGTCCTTAGCAACAGTCGGGGAACACCTAATATGGCTTTGCGCAATGCCTGGAATCATCCGGTTCTGGATACTTTGCTGGGGGAATTGGTTTATCTGAAGGTAAAGGCTGATACTTTTGAAATGCGAAAGGCTACTCTGGCAGAGGCAACTGCCTTTTGGAGTAAAAAAGAACCTCAGAATACAACCTACCTTTCTAAGGATTTATCGGTAAGCGGTTTGGTTGACCTTTCACAGGCTAATCATACATTTGTAGATAAGATTGGAGGAAAAGCCGCCAATTTCGCTGAAATGCTCAAAGTCAAAGCGAATGGAGTATCGATTCCTGTACCTGAGGGATATTTCGCGATTCCTTTTTATTATTATGATCAGCATATCAAAGACGCCGGGTTGGATGTTTTTATTGATCAAATGCTGAAGGATCAGAACTTTATTGAAAATCCTGCCTTTCGCCGTCAAAAGCTGGAAGAACTTCAGGATAAAATCAAGGATTATCCGCTTGATCCGGTGTTGATTGCTTTGGTAACCAGTGAAATCGATGACTTTCGGGATTTTGATGCCTATCGTTTTCGTTCTTCTACCAATGCTGAAGACCTGGAAATATTTTCAGGAGCGGGTCTGTATGATTCTTATTCGGCAAAAAAAGGAGACGATAAAAAGACCATAGAGAATGCCATTAAAAAAGTCTGGGCGAGCCTTTGGAACTGGCGAGCTTTTGAAGAAAGAAGTTACTTCAAAATTGATCATCAGAGTTGTGCGATGGGCATTCTGGTTCATCGTTCTTTCCCGGATGAGGATGCCAATGGTGTGATGATTACCCGAAATCTGTACAATGAAAACCCTGGATTCATTATCAATGTCCAATACAAAGAATATAGCATTGTATTTCCCGAACCTGGAATCCTGAATGATCAGATTATGCTGATGTCCTGGTCTCCCCAACCCGGACAAAACTTTGTGATTGAATACCTCACTTTTTCCAATGTCCCTGAACTAAATGGAAAGCGTGTCATGACTGATGAGGAAATCCTTGAATTGGCAGGTTATGGAATGGCCCTTAAGAGATATTATTATGATAATATTCCCCATTCCTGTAATTGTTCTTTTGAACATTTTGCTCTGGATATTGAGTTTAAAGTGGATTCAGAGGTGAGCTCGAGGAAGGTGTATGTGAAGCAGATGAGGCCTTATAAGTAGGTTTTATTTAACTTCTCGGTTTGGTTTTTTCTCTTTTGCGCCGCTTTAAAAAACGGCGCAACAAAGAGAATCTATCGCATTCTGGCGAATGGAAGCTTTTATTATCTTAGAGATAAAAGGTGAATCATTCGGAGAATGACAGACTCTAACCTCATTGCGCCGTTTTTTAAAGCGGCGAAATGATAGAAAATAAGAGAAAAGATAGAAATCACCAATACGACAAACAAAAGCATGATTGTTTTCTTCCTATATTCGAACTTCAACTTGCTGATACAATCACATTTCTACCAATGAATAAAACCTTTCTGTTAGGAATCATTCTGTTAACTGCCTATAATTTCCTCTTCTCCCAACCCAAATTTGAGCAAGAATCAAGGATACAAAAGAACGAAGTTCCCCAACCAGCCCTTTCATTCATCGATTCCTGTCTATTCAACAAAAAAGTCAAATGGTACCAGGAAATCAGCAATGAAGGTGTTT
>JAGQVA010000876.1 GCA_020438265.1 Bacteroidota bacterium | reverse complement strand
CTGTATGGAGGTGATGAAGATTTCCTGTTCTTCCGGCGTGCCGAGGATGAATAATTCTTCAAACTGGTCGAAGATGAGATATACCGGGCGGAGGAAGTTTTTGTAGATATAAGCGATGGTTTCGGGGAAACTATCCTTGCGGAGTTTCCCTCCTGCCGGGCCGGAAAGCGCTTCCGTCAGCGAGCGATTGATATCGTCATTTCGGCGAATATGGAAGGGATACCAGTCGGTCAGATCAAATTTTCCTCCCAAACCACATTGGATCAGGCTGGTTTTGCCAGTGCCTGACTGCCCGTAAACCAATAACAACCTGCTTTTGAAAACCAGTTGGTAGAGGGTTTCCACTTCCTGGTCCCGCCCAAAGAAAACGTCACGATCTTCGGGGGTGTAGGCATCGAGAAATTTGAAGGGAGATTTCATAAGGTTGTCTGGTTATTGGTTTCCCCTTCAAAAATCAACTCCATAAAAGCCTGAAACTGGTTTTTGACCAGCGGGTATTTTTCGTCTGAAACCAGCAAAGGCATATCATCGGGTTTGTAGGCATGACGAAAAACGTATTTATTCATTCCCTGATCATAATAATGGAAAAAATACACTTTGGAGACATCAGAATTTCGTTCGTCAAAAGCGTTTTCATCAATTACAAATGGCGAAAGGTTGAGATATTTTTTCGCATCTGGTGGCAGCTCTTTGCCCTTCTGAGGTGGTTTTCGCAGCAGTAAAACCGAACGGCTGTCCATATAATCTTCAAATTCTTCATTCTTTTCTTCTAGTCCTCCCATCAGCTTTACAAGCCGCACCAGGGAATGCCGAAAAGTTGCAGTTGACGTGTGGCGAAATTTGATTACATCAATCATTCGCACCGCTGCGAGGGTGTAATTGGCCAGAAAACCCAGTTCTTTAAAAATATCCGCCAGACAGATTTCCCCCTGGCGGCAGGCTTCCGGAACTTCGTGATTTGTCAGTTCGTCGCGATCCAGTCTACGTTTGAGTGCATCGAGATAGTGAAAAGCCTGAAAAAATGCTGAGCCTTCCTGATAGGCTTCTTTTAATTTGGCAATTTCGAGGATAAAAGCTGTTTCTTTTTCCTGCTCGAGCACTTTCCTCAACATTTTTAGCAGCGGAATAAATTGAAAATTTTCCCTTTCTTCCCGATTCATTTTGAAAAATCTTTGGAGCGTTTCTCGTTGATGAAGGGAGAATTTAATCTGAGGATTTCCCTGAATGAGATCCCATAATTGCGATATCATTGTGAAGGTATATAGCTCAAGAATGGTCTGGGAAGTTTTGACCAATTGCTCTGCTCTGGCTTCACTGATTTTATCAAATCCCTTGTCGCTTTCAGCTAATGGAACCATGAGCTTGCGAAGCTGTTCGGCAATAGGCGCAGGCAAACTATTGAGGATAGCCAGTCGCTTATCTGCAAAGTCAATTTCCTCCCCATCTTCCTCATCGCGTTTGATATTGCGCACTTCTCTGGCATAAGGAGCCAGAGACTCAATCAACGTGTTGATCAGCAGTCCATTAGGGGTGAAATCTGTTTTTGGAGGGGGTGAAATGGTATGTGGTAATTGCCAGGTGAGAATATCCTCCCGATTTTCCTTTACAAATAATCCCCATTGAGGTTTGTCTGATTTTTCAACTTCTGCTACAGAAAAATCAAATACGAGATCTCGATGAAGACTAAGATCAAGATTAGGGTCTTTGGTCAAAACATCGCCTTTGGCCAATTCAAAGGCCGTTTCGAGTTTGTCCTGAACACTTAATGCCTGATAAAAGCGAATAGAGAAATCAGTTGCTTTCCTGTCGTTGACTGGTGAACTCGTCGCCATAACTGAAGGAATCCCGTTTGCCTGTAAGCCTTTGACTTGCCCCTCAGTGGAACATCCATTGAGGAAAACCATTTTTAGCTTTGGGCATTGCCCCAATAATTGAGCAATACCGGCAGAATGGCTGATTCCTTCTTCCGTTTGTAACGCATCCCGCCCGGCATGCCCGCTATAATGAAAAAGAGCAAGATTGTTTTTGTACTGGGTTAAGTAGTAGGCAATGTTTTCACGCGTGGCGAAGCGATCAAAATAGAGAATATAGCGCTGCTGCAATTCTCCCGGAGAAAGCAACCGGAATAATTCATTTGCTTCCTTCTGAAGGCTGGGAAGCGGATTCAATTGATCATTGGCGAATGCAAAAAAGAGGACATCCATGGGTTAGATATAAGGGATCGAGCAGCTATGATGAGCTATATGAAAGTTGGTTAAGAACCAATATAAGCACTTTTTTAATACCATAATAAGTGGAAAGGTTACCTTTATTTTACACTGTTGCATCCGCAGCGCAAATGAGGTTGAGGTATTGTAAGGAGGGGTAGATTTCTTTTAGAACATTTTTTTACCCAATCGCGCAAGCTACATCTCCTCTTTTATTGTGTTTAGCATGTAATTTTATCTAACTCTAATAAAAGGCTTACTTAGATCTCTCACTTCGTTCGAGATGACGGGCAATCCCGTAGAGAACCACGCCGCCGAAACGGCGGCGTGTATTTCCAATAGCTTAAGCTGTCATCTCGAACGAAGTGAGAGATCTAGGAACCCCACACTAAGCACATACCAAAGAGGGAATGCGGTCAGTGGAAGGGGTGAGGGAAAGAGGCAGGAAGTTTGAAGTACTTCTACCAAAGAATTGAAGTTGTCATAAGAAGCTCTCCCCCAAACAGACCTCAAAAAAACATGCCCAACCA
>JAGQVA010000875.1 GCA_020438265.1 Bacteroidota bacterium | reverse complement strand
GAGGGGTTGATATCATTGTTTTTACGGGAGGAATCGGAGAAAACAGCGCTGTTATCAGAGAGCGGGCTGCGCAGAGATTAGGCTTTTTAGGAGCAATTCTCGATGAAGACAAAAACCGCGATGCTGACCTCGATGCACCTGATGCAGTTGCCGAAATTTCTACTCCCAATAGTCGTTGTAAACTTCTTGTAGTGCCAACAGATGAGCAATACGAAATTGCCTGTCAGGCAGCTAAGGAAATTGAAGAAGAGTTTAAGGTGAAGGATACGGCTCCTGTAATCCCTATTGCCATTTCGGCAAGGCATGTACATTTAGCCCAGGAAACGATTGAGCAATTGTTTGGTCCCGGACATGAATTAACCGTTTATAAGCCCCTTTCCCAACCAGGACAATTTGCCGCCAATGAACAGGTAACGCTGGTCGGGCCTAAAAATAAAATTGAACGGGTAAGAATTCTTGGTCCGGCAAGGCCCCTGAATCAGGTGGAGATCTCCCGGACGGATGAGTTTTTCCTTGGGCTGGACGCTCCGGTAAGAGCTTCCGGAAAGGTTGAAAATAGCCCTGGCATTACGTTGATTGGGCCTGAGGGAACCGTTACGCTTACAGAAGGCGTCATCTGCGCCTGGAGGCATATTCACATGACACCGGAAGATGCAAAACACTTTGGTGTTGAGGATAAAGATATTGTTGAAGTAAAAGTCGCTAACCCTCTGCGTAGCCTTACTTTTGGGAATGTCCTTGTACGGGTTTCGCCCACATACAAACTGGAAATGCACATTGATACGGATGAAGGAAATGCAGCAGAACTTGGTCGCGACGCAACGGGAGAACTCATCGATACTGGCGAAAAAGCTGCTTTAATTAAAAAGAAGATGTAGAAATATCAAACACGGAGCCAAGGGGAGCAAATAACAATTAACCTTTTTTCCCCGTGCCTCCGTGTTAAAAATTTATAATTATTTTAACTCAGAATAAAACTCTCCATTTTCAATTCCTCCCAAAGTCCAACCGGAATATCCATCTCCATCCAATCGATCACTTCCCGAACTTCCTGTCCCGATCGGCATCCGGAAAGCACACTGCAAACTGCAGGATGAGTCAAAGGATATTGTAAAGCTGCTGCCGTCATTGGCACCTGATGTTTGCGGCAAATCGCATCGATGGTTTTGGCTCTTTCAATCATTTCCAACGGTGCAGGTTCGTAATTATACATAGGCTCAGGCATATAGGGGTCGATAAGTAAACCGGAGTTAAATACTCCGCCCACTACCACAGAAATATTTTTTTCAAGACACATTGGAAGAAACGTTTCAAGAGCCGTTTGCTCCAATAAAGTAAATCTACCCGCTAACAAAAAACAGTCAAAGTCTCCGTACTCAGTAGCTTTTTCACATACCCGCCATTCATTGACCCCCAGACCAATTCCGGAAATTACCCCTTCACTTCTCAGTTTATCAAGCGCCTTATAAGCCCCTTCCATCGCCGTCTTAAAAATCCCTGGCTGAGTTTCCGGGGGATGTGTATCAACCCCAATATCATGAATAAAAAGAATATCAATTTTATCCATACCTAACCGCTGCAAACTATCTTCAAAAGAGCGCATTGCACCGTCATAAGTATAGTCATACTCAACGTAGAAAGGCATATTTGAAGCTGCATAGATATCTGTTTGCGAATTGCGAGTCCCGGGTTTTAGTATCCGCCCGACTTTGGTAGAAAGCACAAATTCATTACGGGGTTTATTCCGCAAAAAATCCCCCATCCTCCTTTCACTTAAACCATACCCATACAGAGGAGCCATATCAAAATAACGTACTCCCAAATCCCAGGCAGTGTGCATGGTATCAAAAGCAGTCTTGCGGTTGGTGGGACTATACATATTGGCCACGCCTGTGCCTCCCAGCCCAAAAATGGTGGATGTTTGGGAAGTCTTACCAATTGGTTTTGAAATTAACATAGTGTTTGTAGTGAGTAGAAATCTGTGGTTTAGAAGGTTTGCTTTCGCCACAGACAGAATAATGTCTTCCTGTAATCTAGGAATATATTTACAGGAATTCACAAATGCGGAATTAATTTATTAAGTTGAATGATGGGAAAAGGTTATCCCTAAGAAATTTCAAAACCTGCAACGATGAACATACTCCGGCTTTTTACAACGCTTATTGTTTCAATCATTGCGATGACCTCAGCAATGGCGCAACTCAAAACCATTGTCTTCACTCATGCCAATGTGATTGACGGAAAATCAGACTCAGTCATAAAAGATGTGACTCTCATCATCTCCAATGGCAAAATCAGAGAAATCAAAAACGGGCGAATGGGTATGGATCGCAATGCGCGAATCTTCGATCTAAAGGGCAAATACATTATGCCAGGGCTGATTGATGCGCATGTTCATTTGGGGAGTTGGGAAGCAGCGAAGACAGCTCTTCATTCGGGAGTTACAACTGTACGAAGTATGGGCGTTTCACATTTTATGGATGTAGGCATGAGGGAACTGGCCCAGAAAGGATTGATTGAATCGCCGGAAATTCTGGCAGCGGGATATCATGTTCGTCCAAAACCAGCTGATGCATTTTTTGAAGATCGCCCGGACCTGGGTTATTTGATGGAAAAAGGAGTGAAAGGAGTGGAAGCGGTCAGAGCCATGGGGCAGGCTATGGTTGATCAAAAAGTAGACTGGATCAAAGTCAATGCCACTGCAAGAGCAGGCCTGGTGAATACAGATCCCCGGGAA
>JAGQVA010000874.1 GCA_020438265.1 Bacteroidota bacterium | reverse complement strand
TTTATTGTCTTTGGGATAAACACGAATGCCCCAGACAGTCAGGAGCAGAAAAAGAAAACTGAAAACCAGTCCCATCCACATGGTGTAGGGCGTTCCCATGAGCATAGGGCCAGATTCTCCCATAGGAATAACCACCGGAGTGAGGGTAAGGATAAAGGCTATTCCTGCGAGAATGCGGCAGATGAGCCATTGTGTTTTTTGAGATATAGGCATAGTAGTAATTGTTTTAATTAGAGTTACAACCGATCAATCGTCAGCCCCCCATCAATCATAATCACCTGACCCGTAGAATAAGGAAAGTCCCCTCTGACCAATGCCGCAACAGCTTTTCCAATATCTTCAGGATATCCCCATCGCTTCTGTACCGTCAGGCCATCTTCAATCATTTTATCGTATTTCCCCTTAACTCCGGAGGTCATATCTGTCATGATCACTCCTGGTCTGACTTCATAAACCGGTAAGTTCAACTCTCCCAGGCGAGTGGCAAACAACTGTGTCACCATACTCATTCCCGCTTTGGAAATACAATATTCTCCACGGTTAATCGAAGCGATGGTAGCTGAAATGGAAGAAACATTGACAATTCCTCCAAAGAAGTCAGAATCAGCAGATTTCTGCTCCACCAGCCAATTGGCCACTGCCTGCGAAAGAAAGAAAGTTCCTTTCAGGTTAATATCCAGAACCCGGTCGTAACTTTCTTCAGTCATTTCGAGAATGTCTTTTCTTTCCAGAGGAGCAACTCCTGCGTTGTTTATCAGGAAATGGAGGTTGCCAAATTCAGATTTGATTTTATCCAGCATGGCCGTTCTGGCCTGAAGATCAGCGACATTGCCCTGGCAATAGATGACTTTGATCCCTTGAGCGCGAAGACCGTCGAGGGTTTCCCTGACAGAATCTTCAGGGCGCATTCCGTTGATGGCCAGATTCCAGCCTTCGGCTGCCAGAGACTGGGCGATGCCCAGACCGATGCCCCGGCTTCCTCCGGTGATTAATGCGTATTTGTTGTTCATATCATTTTTGTTTTCCGCGTTGTAGAGACGCGATTAATCGCGTCTCTACAGGTGCGTATTTTATTTCGCCAATATCCCTCGCACATACCCCACCGATTCCGCCAAACCGGGTATGGCATCATCGGCATCTTTTTCATATTCCAGGGCCACAACGCCTGAATATTTAATCTTTTTCAGGGTTTTCACTATCCCCGGAATATCAATCACCCCACGACCAATTTCAACCGTAGCTCCTTCAGGCTGCGCCTTGTCGACATCTTTAAAATGCATATCGTAAAGCCGATCAGCGAATCGTTTTATCTCTGTAGCCGGGTCAAGACCTATACGAATCGTATGCCCGATATCAATGCAAAGGCCTATTCTCGGGTCAAGATTTTTTACCTTCTCATAAACGCTTTCAGGACTGGGATAAACGTCGTCACCAGGGCCGTGATTGTGAATAGCCAGTTTAATCCCGGTTTCCTTGACTTTTTCATTTACCAGGGGCAAAAGATCGTGATTCGGAACACCAATGATCACCTCTAAACCAGCCTCTTTTCCATATTGAAAAGCGTTATTGACCTCATTCTCATTCTTCATATAAATCACTCCGGCCCCATAAAGGGTGATTCCTTTGTCCCTTACCTTTCGGGCAAAATAGCCCAATTCTTCAGCAGTACTGGACAAGGGCATGTGCATGCTCTTAAGCGCAAGATGCGTCAGCCCCAATCTGGCTGCAATGTCAATGGTCTGATCAAGGCTGTATTTTCGCAGGGAATAAGAGGCCAGTCCCAGGGTTAGGGCATGATCAGGTTTTGCCGCTTTTGCTGAATTGACAGGAAAAATGGAGGCGCCTGATGCAATGGCTCCGGCTCCTAATAGCTGTAGAAAGGTTTTTCGCGAGTGTTTCATATTATTTTCATTTTTCAATTGTGAAACATCTGCCGGGCAGATGTTTCACAATTGAATTTCTAAATTAAATCCTCTACATCCACCCAGGCACGTTTCTCCCAGCTTTCAATTCCTTTTTCGGAAAGCTGCACGCCTTTGGCACCTTCTAATAAATCCCAGGGGAAGGGCGTGTCTTTCACAACATGTTTGAAAAACAGCTCCCATTGGGCTTTGAAAGCGTTGTCAAACGCTTCCTGCTCAGGAACCCAGGACCAATCCTCGTAAAAATCAATAGGCTGGGGAACGTCAGGATTCCACACTGGTTTGGGGGTATTTCCATAATGCTGAATGGTACATTCTCTCAAACCAGCTACGGCAGATCCTTTGGTACCGTCTACCTGTAAAGTCAATAAATCGTCTCTTCTTACCCTTACTGTCCATGAAGAATTAAAATGGGCAATAATGTCTCCTTCCAACTCGAAAGTAGCATAAGCGGCATCATCAGCGGTACATTTGTATGGATTCCCATTCTCATCAATTCGCTCAGGAATATGAGTAGCTCCCAGACAGGAAACAGATTTTACCTTACCGAAAATATTGTCCAACACATATCGCCAGTGGCAAAGCATGTCAGAGATAATTCCACCGTCGTCTTCTTTGCGATAATTCCATGAAGGACGCTGAGCAGGAACGGTATGTCCTTCAAATACCCAGTAACCAAATTCGCCTCTGACAGAAAGAATTTTCCCAAAAAATCCGGTATCAATCAGTCTTTTCAGTTTCAGTAAACCTGGAAGCCAGAGTTTGTCCTGCACTACTCCATGTTTTACCCCTGCATTTTTGGCAATATGATAAAGGTCC
>JAGQVA010000873.1 GCA_020438265.1 Bacteroidota bacterium | reverse complement strand
AAGATGTTTAACCTCATTGCAGGAAATCAGGGAAGTTTTCATCAGCAGGATGCACAGGAGATACTGGCTTTATGGGAATAAAACCTTCTTTGAATGCCTTTTGCGCTGTATTGATATTCCAGTATACCAGAAATTAAAATGACGGAAGGGATGCTCGTTACAGATATACCTCCTAATGGCCAGGACGGAAATTCTGTATCTCTCACAGACTTCAAAGGAGAAAAAGCCATCCTGTTTTTTTATCCCAAAGATGATAAAATTTTATTCTTCCGTGCATTCTCCCTTTTCTTAAGCGTCGTCTTGAAAACAATAAGAAACGCTTATGAAAACGATCAGACTATTTTGGATTTTTTTATTCATTCCTTTTTTATCGCAGGCTCAGGATTGGGACTGGGCGACTTCCTGGGGAGGAGCTTCAGACGACCATGCTCGTGGTATGGCTATTGGAAATCATAATGATGTGTACGTGGCAGGCACTTTTCGCGGTGTGCTTTTCACACCCATTGATACCCTCATCAGCAATGGAAGTCGCGATGCAATTCTCACGAAACTCAATCAGACAACCGGAGAAATCGTTTGGATACGAACAATTGGAGGACCAGAAGCAGATGTAAGCGAACCAGTAGTATTAGACTCAGCTGGAAATATTTACTACTGTGGTCTGTTTACTTCTGTTATGAATATCAATGGCTCACCCGTATTCACTAATGGAAGTAGTGATATTTTCCTGGCCAAATATGATACAGCAGGAACACTTTTATGGCTAAAAACCTATGGAGGAAACGGGGCTGATTATATTAGTCATTTCTCTTATACCCGGGACCATCACCTTGTATTTGCAGGTTATTTTACAGAAACCCTTCAAATGGATACCATCTCAATCCCCTCTGGAGGCAAATATGATGGTATGATTGGAAAAATGGATTTAGATGGCAATGTTTTATGGGTTTCCTCCCTTGGCGGACCCGGTGATGAAAGGCTTTTTCAGGCCTATGAAGCTCCTGACGGTTCTTTCTACAGTCATGGCGATATGAATGATACTTTCACAGTGGGTACAGAAACCTTTAAAACCGCAGGTTATATTGATGCATTAACCACCAGGTGGGATCAAAACGGAAATCTTTTATGGGTACGTCAGGGTGGCGGAACAATGACTGACCAGCCAACAAGTGGAACTGTGGATAATGATGGAAATTATTATATAGCTGGCTATTTTGGTCTGGGCGCTCAATTTGGGGAAATTGTCCTTAACCATGTTGACGATCAGGAGGGATTTATTATTAAATACCAGCCAGATGGAACAGAAGCCTGGGCAACTACAATCAATGGAAATGGAGGAAGTTATTTTTACAGTATTGATTATGTAAATGATGATGCGCTGTTTTTTTCAGGTAAACTTCAGGGTAGCCCCACCTGGGAAAATCAATCCTGGACAGGCATCAACGAAACCGATATTTTCTATGGAAAAATCAATAGTCAGGGAAAACTTCTATGGGGAGCTTTTGAAGGCGGGCCGAAACTTGAATCAGGCTGGAGAATCAAATGGAAGGACGATTACGCCTATATGCTTGGCTGGTTTGAGGATACCTGTAATATCGGGACACATCAGGTTGTAAGCAAAGGGGGGCTGGATGCGTATATTACCCGGAGGCATTTCCCCTTTTATGCAACTGATATTGAGAAAGAAAAGCTATCTGAGTTTTCGTTTAATGTATTCCCAAATCCCAATCAAGGTTCATTTCAACTGGACACAGATATTTCAATTTTTACTCAAACGAATCTCAATTTATATGACATCAATGGCCGAATGGTTAAACAATGGCAGGTAACTCCAACAACCCCGTTTCCACTTTCCCTGGAAACCCGGGATTTGACTCCAGGAGTATATTTTTTAAGACTGGGAGTCCATTCATCACAGACCCTCTCTCAAAAAATTATCATTACAGAGTAAAAAATCAAAAGGAAAGACTTTAATTTGCTCCGTCATAAAACATGCATACATTAAAAAAATTGCCTGAATATGGACGGAACGGCCATTGTACTTACACTTGGAAAACTGGATTCTCCCGCCGCGAAAACAGCCCACGGACTGGTCAGAGGATCTGAAAGATATAAGGTTGTCGGGGTTATTGATGATCAAAGTGCAGGAGAAGATGCTGGAGAAGTGATTGATGGAATTCATCGAAATATTCCCATTTTCAGTGACTTGTCTGATTATTTCGAGAATACTGATGAAATCGCTGATTATTGTATCATCGGAATTGCCAGCGCTGGAGGAAAAGTGGCCCCGGAATGGATTCCATTTATCAAAGAAGCCATTCAGAACGAAATGTCCATTGTATGCGGTATGCATGAGTTTTTATCGGAGAATTCGGAAATTGCGGATTTGGCGGAAAAACATGACGTGCAAATTATTGACGTGAGAAAACCCAAACCCAGAGAAGAACTTCATTTCTGGACGGGAGAAATACATAAAGTACTGGTACCCATCATTCCCGTGTTGGGTACCGACTGTGCTGTTGGCAAAAGAACCACAGCCAGGTTTCTTGTAGAAACCTGTCAACAAATGGGCATCAATGCCCAGATGATATATACAGGCCAGACTGGCTGGATGCAGGGAGGGAAATACGGCTTTGTATTTGATTCTACCCTGAATGATTTTGTTTCGGGAGAATTGGAACACGCGATTCTTACCTGTTATCGGGAAACTGATCCTGATGTCATTTTTGTTGAAGGGCAAG
>JAGQVA010000872.1 GCA_020438265.1 Bacteroidota bacterium | reverse complement strand
TTGTGCGCAGAGGAATAAGGGAAATAAGCCCGCCAAAATGCTACATATTGCCTTCATGGTGTTTAATTTATCCCTTAATCCGTAGACTTTTCAATCGAACTGGCATGGTCCTTAATCACATACCATTGGCCATCTACTTTTTTAAGTCCATAGCTGACGATCATCCTGTTAAAATAAGGCTCTCCATTTCTGTCCGGCTCTCTGTAGACAATTTCGGTTGTGGCCAGACCTATGTTATCCCCTATGTCCGTATTCAGAATTTTTGTTTCAAATGTCCATGAAGTGTCCTGAAACCATTCTTCGTGATAATTCATAAAGCTCTCAACGGAAAACAGGATTTCCACGCCTGGCAGGATCAACTGCATGTTTCCATCCGGGGACATGGTGCTTTTTAGTGATGGTAAATCTTTCTCTGAAACGGCCCTGAGATGCTTTTCGAGGGTTTCTATAAACGCCTGTTCGTTTTGCTCTTGAGTGGCTTTGTCTTCAGTGCCTGAAGGATGTTGGGTACATGAAACAATCGACAGGATCAGGTTGAACAGGAATAATTGTTTAAAAAGGGACATTTTCGTGTGTTTGGGTTTTTCATCTAAAATAATAATGCCACTTACCATCAAAGTGGCGCTCAAAATTCTCTTTGCTATCATATAGAATTGAAACCGACGCTCTGTTTACATATCCAAATTCGTCATTTTTAGAGACCAGCCCCATAATGACTTCTTCTATTTGCCTGTTTATACCATTCTCTTTATTCGTCAAAAAATCACTGTTTTTTTTATAAAAAAGAATGACCTGATCACCGTTGGGCATTATCTCCCACAACTTATTTATGGCAAATTTTTCCTTGATTTGATTCAGGGAGGATCTGGTTATTTTTTCTATACTTTCAGTAATCGCGACCTTCGAAAATACAGCATAACTTATGATTGCTTGATTCAGGTTTTCACCTTCATAACCGGCAATATGATTTTCACGAACGATTTCTGCAAATTTGGAGCTAAAAAGTAGCTGATACTCTCCTTTTTCACGACGCGTCTGCGGATTAACTACCAGGTTATAATCTTTGGAAAGTTCTAAAATGAATTGTAATCCCGGTCGCGTTTCTATTTTCCCCACCCGAATTTTGCGATAGGAAATGTTTAAGATAGTGATCCCTACCTCATCCTTAGCCCATCTGATGAATTTATCATATTCTCTCTTAAGCTTAAGCTTGCCCAGCTTAATCATTTTGGTCTCTTTGTATAAATGGTCTTTTGGAGAAAACATTTCGTTTAAAACTTATTATATTCCTATGACGGGTCAACAAAGATACATCAAATGCAGGATTACTTTCCCTCCAACTGCTTCCTGATAATATCAATCATCACCCTTGCATTATTATTCTCATTATCCAGCTCAAGCGATTTCTGATAGTTCTGGATTGATTTTTCAAACTGACCATCTTTAAAGTATCCTTCAGCAAGGCTATCATAGGCGTTTCCTGAGTTGGGGTGCTCAGATGCGTTTATTTCAAAAATTTCAATCGCGTCCTTTGTTCGCCCCTCTTTCATGACTGCATAACCCAATGAGTTCAACATGCCTTCAAAATCGGAATCAGGATTTTCTTTTTTAATGGAATAGTAGTTCTCAACAGCCTGTTTGATCGGGTTCTGAAGGAAATTGGAAATAACCCGTTCTTCATTCAGAGATTCAGGATTTATCAATGTGGAATCTACCAATCCGGCAATATGATTAATGATTCTGTTATGGACAGGAAAGTATTTGTACCCATTGGACAAATAGATAATCGTAAGACTTTCGGAGGGAAATTTTCTAAATCCACTTACGCCGCCTCCTGTAAATCCGACGGATTCAATACCATTGGCAGAATAATCGCCCCATCCATGACGGAAGTTATCCACTCCATTTTGATAATTAAATGGTTTCCACATGAGATCTTTCGTTTTTTCATTCAGGAGTAACTGATTATCCAATCGCTGATTCCATTCAATAAATGCAGGCAGGGTAATATTGATTCCGTTTCCGGGATGCGCTCTTTCTCCGTCGTTATTATTTACTTTCTCCAATTTTCCTGCATCAAAATTGTATTCATATTTATTCGCCCTGTGTGGAATATAATCTAATGAATTTGAGGAAAAGAAAACCTGACCACCAGCATCGATAAACTGATTACCGAGAATCATTTCCTCAAAGGAAGTTCCTTCAACCTGTTCAATGATCCTTGCAAGGAACCAGTAATTTGTCTGGTTATACCAAAATCTGCTTCCAGGCTCAAAATCCATCCCTTCTTTGGCCATTTGGTTTATAAGTTCTTCATCGCTCAATGAGTTGTCAAACCTGATAATATCGGGTATTCCTGATGAATGAGTCAGAAGGTGTTCAATCTTTACATTCCTCCACGCTTCAGGAAGCCCGCTTATATACTGAGAGATTGTATCCTGAAGAGCGATTTTCTGATTTTCCACCAGTTGAAATACACCCGTAGCAGTCATCAGTTTGGTTGCGGAATATATCCTGAAAACCGTGTGTTCATCAACGGAATCCTGTTTCTCAATGGATGCCAATCCAAAATAATCCTCATATAAAACCTTTCCGTTTTTAATCACAGCAACCCCTAATCCCGGGATTTGGTGGGTGTTGATTTCGCCCTGTAAGTATTGACTGATTTCTTCGGCATCAATCTTTGTTTCGCTCTCATTTACAAGGTTTTTCTCTCCACCACAGCTTAAAATAGCGATTGAGAG
>JAGQVA010000871.1 GCA_020438265.1 Bacteroidota bacterium | reverse complement strand
ATTTATTAGCGAAAAAAAAGGAAGAACCTGCCAAAGAAGAAGAAACGGTAACGGTTGTTCCTCCAACTCAGGCACGTCCCAAACCAAGCTTAACTTACAGGGAATTTACGTATTCCAAACCAACCATTACTACCACAGATTATTTCTATTTTGATGTAAATACAGCACCTGATACCATCATCATGTTGCTCAACCGTCTTTCCAATACATTTTTAAACGGAGCATTTTTCCACATGCGTCTGGAAACGACTGATGGCGACTATCACCTGGCTATGGATCGGTACGAATTGAGATTTATGTATAAGTATCGCCGGGATAAAATGCTGATGCTGTATATGGATGCTGCAACGCTGGATGGACAATGGATTAACCTGAGATTGTCTTTTCATCCACTGGCTCCCGGACCAAATGGAGAAGTAGACATTACCTCTCACCATGCAGATGATATCACCGAGATGATTTGGAAAACCATCGGTAAGGAACAACCCGAATCATCTATTCCCGTGAGGTTGAATGAACGCTTTCACTTTGAACCTCAGGGTTTTTCAGTGGAGACTTTGGTCGAGGTGTTTAATGAAATTTCACGAAGTTATCTGCATCGAATTCCCCCGGTTGCCTTTCTTTCTACCCTCCACGGGGATAGTTATACAGGGTTAAGTTTTTATCAACTGATCAAGGTATTTGATCGCCATGCTGGCGAAATCGACGTTCTTTCAGTTGGAATTACAAAAATTATGACTGGTCAGACCCTGAGTCTGATGTTTCAGTTTTACCCCAGCGATGAAGCACCCTACGGAACGCTCAGCATGATGTGGGGCGACACCCGAAAACACGATGTAGTCAGAGAGTTGATCTGGGAAGAATTGAATCTGGCAGAATACCAACCCGGAAAACCGCCCATCCCTGTTCCTGAAACTTCACAGGCAAACCGCAAAAAACCCACTTGTCTGGTTAGCATGCCCTGGGAAACGTATTGGTCAGAAGCCCTCTGGGATTATCTGGAAAAGGCAATCAAAAAAGCGGGTTATAATCCCACAACTGCCAAATCTATCTATGCCCATAAAATCTGGGAAGATACCATGACAGCCATCACCCAAAGCGATGTATTGATTGCAGATCTTTCCTACAAACATCCTGATGTGTTGTATAAAGTAGGAATCGCACAGGCATTTGGGAAAAAGGTGATTATTATTGCTCAGGATAATGCGGTCGTTCCGGCAGAGTTTCGACGGGCAAACTGTGTATTATATGAACAATCCCGAATGGGGTTTGAGATATTGGCAGAGGAGTTAGAATTATTACTTGGAGGGTGAATCTGGCATTTTTCCCCACGATATCCACAAGGTTATCCACAGTCAATAAATACAACAGACTTATTCAAGGCACTTTTTCATCATTTATCCACAAAAAAAAGAATAAGCTGATATTTTTCCTTTCGGGGGCTAATTTTGAACTTCGATTTATATATAATATCCGGATTCAAAAAGTAACAAATATGCCAACTCCCATTGCACTCATGTTTGGCGGACAGTCTCCTGAACATGAAATCTCCATTCGCTCTGCCAGAAATATTTACGCTGCTATTGACAAGACAAAATATGAGGTTTATTTAATCGCGATTTCCAAAACCGGCAAATGGTTTCATATCGAACCGTCTACCCTTAAAAACGCTGAGTTTACATCCGTAGAAGGTGGGCGCCCTTTAGCCGTGATCCCGGGAGCGAGCAAAGAGCAAATTATTTATCTGGAAGAAGGAGGTGCCTTTCCACAGGTAAAGGCAGTTTTTCCAATTACTCATGGACCTTATGGCGAAGATGGGACACTACAGGGATTGCTGAAACATATCAACCTTCCGTTTGTCGGCCCAGACGTGCTTGGCTCTGCCGTTTCCATGGATAAGGATGTCGCCAAACGGCTCATCCGGGAAGCAGATTTGCTTACTGCGGAGTTTTTCTGTTTTCACTATTATGAAAAAGATGCCATTGATTTTCATGCTGTAATAAACCGTCTGGGGCTTCCCCTTTTTATCAAACCCGCCAATATGGGTTCTTCCGTAGGCGTGCGAAAAGCTGATAATTATCAGGAATTTACGGAAGCTATTGCAGAAGCTTTTCGCTATGATCATAAAGTGATTGTGGAAGAAGCGATTGTCGGGCGGGAATTGGAATGTGCCGTTTTGGGTAATGCAGAAATTGCCTGCTCAAGTGTAGGAGAAGTAGATATGAGCGCTGGATTTTACGATTATGACTCCAAATACGAAAGTGAAGATGCTGCGAAGATTCACATTCCGGCGCCCAATCTCGATAATACAACCCTGGCAAAACTTACTCTGGTAGCACGTAATGCTTATCGTGTGCTAGGTTGTGAGGGTATGACCCGTGTAGATATGTTTTTGACAAAAGACGGGCAGGTATATATCAATGAAGTGAATACACTCCCCGGCTTTACCAATATCAGTATGTACCCAAAACTTTGGGAAGAAGCGGGTACTTCTTATCCGGATTTGATTGATGAATTATTGCAATTGGCGATTGAAAGAGGAAATCGGGAGAACAGGTTGGAGAAGGCTTTAGGTTAGGGAGGTTTTTGTTAATTGGAATCTCAACCTCAACCGACTTTGTTGCCTTTCAACAAAGTCGGTTGAAGGTTAAAAAATGAGTCTTCCGTTGAGTTTTTGTAAATTCAACCTATGGCTCAGGAAAAAGACATAACCCTTCTGTTAAACCAGTTTGCAAATGGCGATCA
>JAGQVA010000870.1 GCA_020438265.1 Bacteroidota bacterium | reverse complement strand
GCAAGAAACCAAGTTTGGAAATCTCATGGAATTGAGCCTGAGACTCGGCAATCTGCCTGATGGGATGTACATCGTGCAGATGACGCAGAATGGGCATGCGCAGCATGCGAGGGTGTTTAAGAAATAAAATTAAATATGGTAGAGACGCCGATTTATCGCGTCTCTACCTCTACCATATAATTAATCCAATCAATCCACCACCCGAGCCACCTGCGAATTCACAGCAATATTATGCCCCTTCAATTTCCGCTTCTCCGGATCAGGATTATTTTCCCCTTCTTCAAATACATCAAACTCCAATTTTACATCAGGTCTGAAAATCAAACAATGTGTCGAACCGCCAAAGTGAAACATGCCCAGTTCGTCTCCTTTGCCAATTCGCTGTCCTTCTTTGACAGTAATCTCACAAGAAGAAACCTCTGCCATGCCCACAGCCATAAAACACATCAGGCCAATTTTGGGATTGTCAGCCTCGATGAAAATCACAGCTCTGGTAGCTGTAGCTGTTAGGAAAGGTTGTGAATTATTGGGGGCAGCATCGCCGGGATTGGGATTGTTAAACCCTTCATAAGCATTCTGTAGATAGTAGGAGCCGTCTACCACATAAGCTTTTTTGATCGTGCCCTTCACAGGACTATGCCAGCGGTGAAAACTCAGAGCGCTCAAAAAAGCCTGGTAAATGGTGGCCCCGCCATTTGGGCTGGTAAATTGTTCGGATCTCCGACCATCATATTTTCCAGTGAATAGGGCTGTTTTTTGAGCCAAAACTGATCATTGGCCTGGACGTTTTCTGCAAAACTATAAGGAGTAGATTCACAGGCATTGACAATAATGTTGTCATTGCCGGGAGAAGCTACAGGACGCACTCCCTCTACAAAGATACGGGTGAAAAAATCGTCCCAGGATGTATATCCATAATAGGGATCATTGGGATTTGATTTGAAAATTTCCTCAAATCTCTTTTGTTCACATGCTTCTTTTTCAGCTCCGGTTAGCCCTTCACAAGCTACTTCAACGATTTTCCTTCTGGCAGTTTCGCTGAGCCATGCCACTACCTGAGGATTGCTTTTGGGGTCATTGTGGACCAGTACTTCTCTGGATGCTGGTGAGTCCAAATGTTTGGCCCAGTGGTTGAGAATCACCTTAAACTGCTGGTTCACAAAATGATTGGAAAATACCTGATATCCGGAAGGGGTAGCCATAGGCCAGTCGAGCAGTGCGTTGATGGAAAAACCCAATAATCCGCAGGGAGACAAAGCGCCTGTTGTGTCATTGACACATTCCAGAAATTCAGGTTCTTTCTGCATAATGGCATTTAATAAATTGAGAAATTGATCAAAATTCTTTACCTGAGGCGTTCCCAGCGGGGTTTTCTTCCGCATTTTAATGGATTCTTTAAACATCATCTTGATCTGTTTCTCCAATACAGGATCGGCCTCCACCATGTCTTTGAAATTCTGAATGGAAGGGATGAGTTCCTGCGGATTCTTTTTGACCTCTTTGATCAGGCTTTTTGTCCAGAGATTTATATAAGTTGGATCGTTGGGCATCCAGGTTTTTTTGTAGGAGTGGGTCTGGGTATGGAAGGTGAAAGGGACAAAAAGAATGAATAATAAGAGATAATGGGTGATTTTTCTACGTGTTTGTTTCATTTTCTTATTGGTTTAAGCGAATTGTGAAAAATTGCGTGAAAACAGGAGCAATATGAACCAGAGAAAATGATTCAGAAAGGTGTATCTTCCGAATGATGGGTTTGGATGTCCGGAGATGGGGGTTGGTTTATCGGTATGGATAAATTAAATACCATTTATAAGAATTTCCCTAATTTAGAAGAAATAAATCAAGATAAAATGAAAACTATTCTGATTGATGATGAACCTCAATGCCATCAAGCACTTGAGTCCCTGCTAAAGAATCATTTCCCAGAGCTAGAGCTTACAGGGACTGCGTTTGGGGTTAAGGAAGGAGTAACATTAATCAAGCAGAAAAATCCGGATTTAATTTTTCTTGATATTCAAATGCCAGATGGAACGGGGTTTGACTTACTCGAAAGTTTTTATAACCCTCCTTCATTTCAGGTTATTTTTGTTACAGCTCATAATGAATATGCTCTTCCTGCAATTCAGTTTGGCGCACTAGCCTATTTATTGAAACCCATTTCAAAAATTGATCTGGATGTAGCGATATCCAGGGCAAGGCATTATTTTGAGATTCGCGATGTCAGGGAACAGTTATTAATTATGCGGGAAACTCTACAAAACCTAAAAGCGAAAAAACTTCCATCCCGAATGGGAATACCGACACTAAGTGGGGTGAAATTTATCTTTGTCAAAGACATTATTCGCCTTGAGGCACATAAAAACTACACTCAATTTATCCTCACCTCTCCCCATAAAAAATTGCTTGCCTCAATTAATATTGGAGAATATTCCAAGCAGTTTGCTCCTTATTTTGAGTTTATGAAAGTCCATCGTTCTCACCTGGTTAATCTAAATTTTGTAGATTCTTATATAAAATCAGACGGTGGATACCTGGAGATGATGAATGGAGATGTGGTAGCTGTTTCCAAAGCTTTCCGTACAGAGTTACTTGATCGGATGAACGCTATGTAATCCTATTTTGTGGGAGGCTCAAAAGCGTCTGCATACATAAGCAAATCTTCGAGGGTTCTTACAGATTTGATTACTTTGATCACTTTACCCTCCTTAATAATTTTTCGTGGAGGCAGAGAAGTTTTCCATTTGGGATGTTGAT
>JAGQVA010000869.1 GCA_020438265.1 Bacteroidota bacterium | reverse complement strand
TATGGAGCCGGAGACCTGACGGTCTAAAATCTGGTCTTTGACCTGGCCTACAAAACTTACGTTTCTACCCTTCGGCTTCGCCTATTCACATATTTTAAAGAATATAAATCCTATCATGGAAATCATAGTCATGTCAGTTGGCAGTGTGTTTGCCCTCTTTTTTTTATTTATCGGCTGGCGAAATTTCAAAACCAATCGCAACGCTCTCAAAAGAGAAAAAAAGCTTCTTGACCGACTGATCCCTTTATTAGACAAACTGGAAGCTGATGAACTGCCCGGTTCTGAAATGATTCAGGAACTGGCTGACGATCCTTTCACGAGAGAAAGATTATATTTTATTCTCACTGAAAATGAACTGGGACATTTTTTTCCAGAAGAATACCTCAATCATCAATCAGCCGCAGAATCTGCCCTCGTTTACTGGCTCAATCATGGCAATGAACTTGGAGATTCTCCTGCCGAAATGATTTTTATGGCGACGGTTTATCGGGAGATTGAACACGAGCAAATTCAGGTAGTTTATTATGTTTTTAAATTCAGAGAGAACAATCCTTCTCCCGGCTCACATGAGTGGATGGTAGGGATTGCAGGACCTTATATCGCAGAAGAAGAACCTTATACCCACGCTCCAGGGACCTTCAGCACTTTTGAGGATTATGAGAGCAAAAGCCCCGAAGAACATGTGGACTGGCTGCATAATATGATGCTGAAGAAGGGACTTATTTAAGAAAACAATGATCCAATCCTATAAACAAAAACACCAGCTTCAGGACCAATATGACGTCATTTTAATAGGTTCCGGACTGGGATGCCTGAGTGCGGCAGCGATTCTTTCCAAAGAAGGGAAAAAATGCCTGGTTCTGGAAAGACATTATACCGCCGGTGGATATACCCATATTTTTAAAAGGAAAGACTACGAATGGGACGTAGGGATTCACTATATCGGGCAGATGGGGAAGGATAGTTCTTTTTCCAAACGGTTATTTGATTATATCACTGATAAACAGCTCGAATGGGCTGATATGGGGGAAGTTTACGACCGGATCGTGATTGGCGATCAGGTCTATGATTTTGTCAAAGGCGTGGAAAATTTGAAGGAAAAGCTGAAATCGCATTTTCCGAATGAAGCAGAAGCCATTGATACATATATCGATCTGGTGTTTGAAGCAAATAAAACCAGCCGAAAATTCTTCATGGAAAAAGCACTTCCTCCTTTATTGAGCAAGGTTTCAGGAGGTTTTTTAAAGAAGAATTTTTACAAATTTTCCGATCAGACTACCCTGGAAGTGTTAAAGGGAATTACGCAAAACGAGCAGTTGATTAAAGTGCTCACAGGCCAATATGGAGATTATGGTCTTCCGCCCGCTCAGAGTAGTTTTGCGATGCATGCACTGCTTGTAAGACACTATTTTTCGGGCGGATTTTTCCCGGTTGGAGGTTCAGGCAGAGTGGTGGAAACCATTGATCCCGTGATAGAAGCAGCAGGCGGAACCATTTTAATCAATGCCGAAGTGGATGAAGTTCTGATTGAGAAAAATCGGGCAATGGGGGTCAGAATGGCCGATGGAAAAGAATTCAGAGCTGAAACGATTATTAGCGGTGCCGGAGTAGTCAATACATGGACGAAACTTCTACCCAAAGAGACTATTCAAAAGCACAAACTCGACCAGCATCTTCAAAAAGTAAATCCGTCAGTTGCCCATATATGTCTGTATATCGGGCTGAATGGTTCTCCTTCAGAACTCAACCTTCCCAAAGCCAATTACTGGATTTACCCGAAAGATCTTTCTCATGACGAGAGCATAGCGCGATATGCAAAAGATATTAATCAGGAATTTCCGGTAGTGTATATTTCTTTTCCCGCAGCCAAAGACCCGGATTGGGAGCGTCGTTTTCCTGGTAAAAGTACTATTGATATCATTACCATGATTCCCTACGAAATCTTTGAAAAGTGGGAAAATACCCGTTGGAAAAAGCGGGGCGAAGAATATGATGCGTTAAAAGAAAATCTGGCCCGACGGCTTCTCGAAGCACTTTATAAACAAGTTCCTCAAACCAGAGGTAAAGTTGATCTTTACGAACTTTCCACACCGCTTACCACCCGCCATTTTGTCAATTACGGCAAAGGAGAAATTTATGGGATAGACCATACACCGGAGCGTTTTCGCCAGACATTTCTCAGGCCACATACACCTATTAAAGGGTTTTATCTCACCGGCCAGGATATTTTGACGGTCGGAATTGGTGGAGCTTTGGCTTCGGGATTATTGACTGCATCGGCGATTACGGGAAAGAATTTGACGGGGAAGGTTTATGGGGGATAATCTCTCTACAACTACCTATAGTAGAGAATATGAGAAGGCGAATGCCTTGGTCAATGTCCTGGCCAGCGCGAGCC
The DNA here is from genome assembly GCA_020438265.1 of Bacteroidota bacterium. Lineage (GTDB taxonomy): Bacteria > Bacteroidota > Bacteroidia > J057 > J057 > JAGQVA01. Next base: position 359 of record JAGQVA010000869.1, on the reverse strand, counting down.
AACCTTTTAAGGGGGCGTTGCATGCGCGAGGGGGTTATAAATCCCCCTACCCACTTTTCTCTAAAAATCCCTACCTTTGTGTCGAAATTGAGAAACAAAAAAATATGACCATCAAAGAAGCAATTGATAGCGTAGTCGAAGAATTCGAGTTTACCGAGGACCGGATGGAGAAATACGAGGTCATCATTGATTTTGGGAAACGGCTTCCTGCCATACCAGAAGAATACAAAAACGATGAACATATCGTGCGGGGCTGTCAGTCGCAAGTGTGGCTTCACGCGGATTATCAGGATGGAAAAATGATCTTTCAGGCTGACAGTGATGCGATTATTCCCAAAGGGTTGATTGCCATTCTGGTG
>JAGQVA010000085.1 GCA_020438265.1 Bacteroidota bacterium | reverse complement strand
CCAATGGCAGATTTGGTGGCCGGAGTAATAATGGGTTCGGGTAACTGATCCGCTTCTTTGAGTCCTTCGGGTAAAGAGACTCCACAAAGGGTTCGGAGACCCGATTTGTAGGTACGCCAGGCATGTCCCGCCAGATAATTTCTCACGACAACTTCGACTGGAATGGAATCGCATTTCAGACCAATCGTCACATTGGGATCTGGTACTGCAACCACGTGCGTAGGGACCAATCCATCAACAGCTCTGAAAAAATGCTCAGAAACCTGATTGAGAACCTGCCCTTTATAAGGAATGGGGCGAGGCAAAATATAGTCAAAAGCAGAAATTCGGTCGCTGGCTACAATTACCAGATATTCTTCATTGATATTATAGACATCACGAACCTTTCCACTGTATTTTGAAATCTGTTTGGGGAATTGAAAATTCGTTTCTTTAATCGCTTTAGCCATAAGGGATGATTTATATGGCCGCAAAGATACGGTTTTCAGACTGTTTGTGGAACCTATTTTTCGATTTCCTCCAGATTATGGGAAATATTGTGTCTGGATAACTGTGATTTCAAAACCGTCATAAAAAAAACCGGGTTTTCAGTTATGGCGCCCAGTTCAAACCCAATATCAGCCTCAGCTTTATTCCTGAATAATATGACAGTATTTTGAAGATGGGCGCTTTCAAGTTCTGACCATAATATTTCCTCATAATCCAGCCAGAAATAAAAAATCCCGGATTCCGTTACATAAACCCGAAAAGGTTTGACCAATAATTCCTTCAAGGCCGGAAGGGACCCAAATATCGTAAACAACCCGATTAATATCGTCAGGCCATAGGGAATGGTGTCTAAAGAAAGTAAATAGACATAGATTAACAATCCTCCAATCAGGGGCATCAGGGCGATCTTGAGAACTTTATAGGTCAAATTAGGAGGTCTTAAACCAATCGTATAGATGACTTTCTCACTTTCCATCTCCTCAAACATGAGGGTTTTATCAGATTGGACAAGATTGCTTATCAGGTTAAAAGCGAAATATACAGAAGGAATCAGAAAGCAAATTTGTGCTGCGTGAAAAGAAGTCTCTGTAGAAAACCATGTATTCAACCAATCAAAGCTAAGAATAAATCCCAGGATGATGAGAAGAAAACACAAGTGAATCAGCAATCGGTGAATAAATTCGGGAAGATAAATCATGGTGTGTGCCTTGTCTTAATAAATCCTTACCTGCTAATTTGGGAAAATCTGATTTATTTCACAACCCGGATTTTACTAAAGGTGGTGTTGAGATAGTGAGTGGCAGGTTTCTATTTATGAAAGGCCAGGGTCAAACTCTGATTCATCCCAACCGTATGAAGGAGAATTATTATTTTCTATAAAAATTAGATTAATTTTGCTCTGCAAAGTAGTACACATTCATAATATCATCGAATGCCTTCACAAGAAGATACATTAAAAAGTCTGAGAGAAGCGCTGGCTTTCTCCCCTGAAAATATCCCGCTCCGAAAACATATTGCTGCTATTCTGATAGATCTGAGAAAATATGAAGAAGCAGAAAAAGAACTTTCCGAAGCTCTCCGCATTGCTCCCAATGACTCTGAATTGAAATTAGGATTGGCGGAAGCATTTTCTGCGCAGGGAAAACAATCGGCTGCCCTTGTTATTCTTGAAGAATTAATTACCCTTAATCCTCCTCTGGCGAAAGCATTCATTCTCCACGCACGCTTAAGTTTCCGGAACCAGGAATTTGAACAGGCCCTGGAATCATATCAGGAGGCAACCAAACTGGATCATTCACTCAGAGATGTTGCTTTTGAAAACCAGCTCAGTCAGTATATATCTGTCGAGGAAGAGGATGAATACGGAGGCAGAGTACCTGTTGAATATCCTGACGATGACGATGAGCCTATTGCCGAGGTTGAAAGACCCAGCATCAGTTTTAAGGATGTAGGGGGAATGGATTCGGTCAAAGAGGAGATTGGAATGAAAATTATTATGCCTCTCAAACATCCGGAGTTGTATGAAGCCTACGGAAAATCCATTGGCGGAGGGATGCTGCTTTACGGTCCTCCCGGATGCGGGAAAACCCATATTGCCAGAGCTACCGCAGGAGAAGTTAATGCGGGATTTATCTCTGTAGGCATCAATGATATTCTCGATATGTGGATTGGAAACAGTGAGAAAAATCTGCATCATATTTTTCAGATTGCCCGGTCTGAGGCACCCTGTGTGCTGTTTTTTGATGAGGTAGATGCTTTAGGGGCCAGCCGTACGGATATGAAACAAAGTGGCGGGCGGCACCTGATCAATCAGTTTTTAGCAGAACTTGACGGCGTCAAACATTCCAATGATGGCGTGTTAATTCTCGCAGCCACCAATACCCCCTGGAATATGGATTCGGCTTTCCGTCGTCCGGGAAGATTTGACAGGATCTTATTTGTGCCGCCACCAGATGAGGAAGCGCGCAGATCCATTCTGGAAATTATGCTAAAGGGAAAACCCACTACGGATATAGATTTCGCCAAACTGGCAAAAAAAACCAAAGAACTTTCAGGAGCAGACCTGAAAGCGGTGGTTGATTTGGCCATTGAAGCCAAACTCAAAGAATCGATGAAAACCGGGCAGTTAATGCCTATCGGCATGAAAGACCTGACCAGGGCAATTAATCAGGTGCCATCTTCTACCAAAGAATGGTTTGCCACCGCCCGCAATTATGCCCTTTATTCCAATGAAGCTGGCCTCTATGACGAAATTCTTTCTTATTTAAACATTAAAAAATGATTTTGGAGCGCATTGAGTTGTTGATTAGTCAAAGAAGGTATGACATGGCAGAAAAGGAGATTATGCAGGCTTTGTCAGAATCTCCCCAAAACGCCCTTTTGCATGCTTATCTGGCTATTTGTCTGATGGGAAGAGATCAGCTTTCAGAAGCAAAGGATGCGGTCAAAAAGGCGATTTCCTTTGAACCGGATTTTCCTTTTGTTTACGGGCTTTTATCCAAAATTCACTATCAGGAGGGGGATATGAAAGCGTCCATGAAAATCATTGACGAAGCCATTCGTCTCAATCCCGTTAACGCTGATTTTCATATACATAAAGCTTATATTCACTTTTACAATCAGGAATGGCAGGCATGTCTGGAAGCCGCTGAGCGCGGATTGGGTTTTGATTCCGAAAACGTTGATGGGTTAAATATCAGGGCCAGGGTACTGGTCAAACTGGGGCGCTCACCAGAGGCAAGCAGTGCTTTTGAAGCTTCCATGAACCGAAATCCGGAGAATGCCTACACCCATATCAATAAAGGCTGGGCATTACTTGAAGAAGGGAATTACGACGAAGCGTTGAAGCATTTTAAAGAAGCCGTGCGCCTCGACCCAAATAACGATACAGCTCGTGCAGGTTTGGTGGAAGGCCTTAAGGCCAAATACTGGATTTACCGGGGGTACCTCAAATTTGCTTTCTGGCTGAGCAATATGAGTTCAAAAAACCGCTGGTTTTTGATGATTGGCCTGATCCTCATTGTCAATTTCGTGCCTTTTCTGGTTCCCTTTTATCTGGTATTGATTTTCTTTTCGTGGTTTTCCAGTGTGTTTTTCAATCTCCTGCTGCGTTTTAGCACGTATGGTAAATATGCCCTTAGCAAAGAGCAAATGAATAACTCCAATTTGTTTGGGAGCTTATTATTGGGCGGAATTGGATGTTTGATTGCTGCTCCATTATCAGGGATTCCACAACTTGAAACAATTGGGTTTGTAGCTCTGGGAATGCTTTTTCCTGTAACAGGTACCTTCCACAAGCAAAATCCTGCTTCAAAGAAAAAATCACTTTATGTCACGTATGGGCTGCTGGCTTTAGGGCTGGCGACGATTGTGACTTCTTTCGTCAATCCGGAATTGGGAGGTGGATTACTTACGATCTATGCCATTGGGATTATGGGATATACTTTTTTTGTGAATATGATTCCTTAGTAGAATTGAGAGGGAAAAGAAATTTAGAAATCCTTCTCTTCATCATAATCTACAATATAAACCCTTACCTTTCGCCCTTCTACTTCGTGGGTGCCCTCAGTTATCCCTTTTACTGATAAGTGGTTAGACGCAAATATCAGGTAGATACCTTCTGCGATACTAAGGAACTGGCAATAATATGCAAGCCGTTTTAGCCCTTTTTGAACTTGAAGAGGGTAACGGTATACTTTTGCTTCCACGACATATTCCTTACCTTGATAATTAATTACCATATCACTTAACCCAAGGCCAGTACCTGGTTCGGTGTAACTTTTTGCCTCTATATGCTGAAGGAAAAATGATATATAGGTCTCAAAACTATACTTAAGGGCCGCCTCTTTAATCGATTTGTAGGCTCCTGTTTCAGGATCTTTTTCCCGAAAAGCTTTAAAACTACGTCGCTTCACATAATCTTTATAATTCTGAATAAGGAAATCAAAATCTATTTCTCCTCCTTTTACAAGATCAAAGAAGTTTTCAATTCGGTTGAAAAAGTATTGTTTTTCCCCATTTGTATAAGGGTAAAAGGCTGTATAAAGACGCTTTTTGTATAGGGGTACCCAGAATTCAATATTGCCACGTTTGTCTTTTTTGATCAAACCATTTGTATGAAGGATTTTCGTTTCTTCTCTATCGATGTCAAAATGAATTTCCTCTTCAGTAAATAAGAGCTTTTCGACAAAACTGCGGTATTTTTTTGCGTACTTAAGAATATTAGATACGTTTTTATCAATAACCTCAGTCAGGTACCAGTCCTCAACTTCCAGATAATCATCATACTGGATAACCTCCTGCCCGTGGCAGCGATCTACCAACTGATAAGCAAAACCATTGACCAGCCCCGGCTGATTTGCTGTAATTTCACTGATTTTCGCCTTTACATCTTCTTCAAATAACTGCCCTGTTTCTTCTTCGTGTTGGTGTAATAATTCAAAAGTTTCTTCACTGGTGAAATAGGGAATCTCAAGGTTATCAGCGATATTAAAAGGGCTGGCGTGATCCTCTACTAAGCCTACAATATTGCTCACTCCTACAAGTATCACACTTTTGAGACTATGACTAAGCCGATAATGGTATAATTGTCGAATTCCATGCAGAAAATCTCCAAATAAATCAGGATTTAACCCCTCAATTTCATCCACAATCATAACCAACCTTTCATTTTTAACCGCAGATATTTCCCCTTCCAATTCTGAAAGACGATTCGGAGAAATATGTATGCCCGTTTGTTCGTCAAACTGCTCGCGAATTCTCCGCAAAACATATTCTTCCGTTGCGTTTTGATAACTCTCAACGCTCAACATGACTACCTTATAGCCAGTTTTTCTTAACTCTTCACCTAATAATTGAAAATATGTACTCTTCCCTGTTTGTCGGGGTGCCCAAATAGTGAAATAGCGATTACGGTCTACCATATCGACTCCTTTTTTTACTAAATTGGAGCGAAGAAGTGTATAATGTTGATCAGGAATATTGGGGCCGGAAGTATTAAAATATCTTTTCGCTTTCTTCATTAAGCGAAAATAAGCATTTCTGACTAAAAAAGGATTTATTATTTGAGGTCAATTGGTGGGGGATTTTATCCTGACGATTGGTCTTCCCCCTTCAGATACTCTGAAGGCGAAACGCCAAATTGCTGTTTAAAACTGCGGGTAAAATGGGATAAGGTGCTGAATCCCATATCATAAGCAATTTCAGAAATGGTTGCAGCCTGTTGGGAAAGTAAATCAGCAGCCCGCTGCAAACGCATAGAACGAATCAGCTTACCAGCTGTCTGATCTACCAAAGCTCTCAGCTTGCGATTGAGGTGTGTGGCACTCATCCCCACTTCTTCGCTCAGGGCTTCTACACTAAACTGTTCATCAGTCAGATGCGCTTCAATCGTTTGCAATACCTTTTCCAGAAAAATCTGATCCATAGAAACTGCACTCACCTCATTAGGTCGAATCACCGTTGCAGAACTAAATCTCTCCCGAAGTCGCTTTCGCTGCTCAATCAGATTTGCTACCCTGGCTTTTAATTCTGCTGAATTGAATGGTTTGAGTAAATATTCATCAATTCCTTCTTCAAAGCCTCTTACTTTGCTCTCATCAGAAGCCTTTGAAGTCAAAAGAATAATGGGAATATGACTGGTACGCACGTCTTCTTTTAATCCTTTCGCCACACCATAGCCATCCAGCTTTGGCATCATAATGTCTGAAATAATGAGGTCAGGGACATACTCCTTCGCTTTTTCAATGCCTTCCATTCCGTCTTGGGCTTCTATAACCTGATAACCAAATGTAATAAGTTGGTCCCGAACATAAGACCGGACATCATGATTATCTTCTACCAAAAGGATCTCGGCAGCATCGGCTTTTTCACTTTGCTTTACCTCCATCGTTTCGCTGATATTTTTACTGGGCAGAGCTTCAGGATGGAGGGTAGATTGTGTTTCGGATGAAACAGGACGATATTCACTCAGGTTTTCAGGGATGGGTAATTCTACTGAAAATGCTGTGCCTTGATTCAGTTCACTTTCCACGTAAACTTTCCCGCCGTGCAACTCTACCAGTTCTTTCACCAGAGAAAGCCCTATTCCGGTTCCAGGTTGTGACTGATTATCGCTACTATCGGCCTGATAAAAACGATCGAACAAATAGGGAATTTGGGCCTGTTTAATCCCGACTCCGGTATCCCGTATGCTTATTTTTAATTTCTGCGCCTGCTGCTCTACTGTCATTTTTACAGAACCTCCTTTAGGCGTAAATTTGAAAGCATTGGAAAGAAGATTAAAAAAGACCCGCTCCATCCGATAGGTATCAAAAGCTGTATCCAAAGTCTCCAAAACACTGACAAACTCCAGATCTATGTTCTTTTCCTCGGCCATCGATTCAAAAGAATAAAAAATGTGTTTAAGAAAGGGAATAGCATCCAAAGCGACGGGTTCAAGTGTCATGCCTCCCGCTTCCAGTTTTGCTACGTCTAATACCTGATTGACCAAATCCAGCAAGCGATGTCCGTTGCGATCCACCATTTGAAAACGAGGTTTTAAATTTTCATCATTAACTGCAGTTTGCAATTGCTCATTTTGGCCAAGAATCAGGGTCAGTGGAGTACGGAATTCATGAGAAATATTGGTAAAAAAGCGGGTTTTCATCGCATCCAATTCACGGAGTTTTTCTGCTTCCTTGCGTTTTTGTTCCTGGCGGGCACGCTCCTGTTCGAGCTCCATCTCTTTTTCTTTCATTCGAATGCGCTGGCGGTAGCGAAACCAGATAAAACCACCCAGGCCAAATAATAACCCTATTCCCGCGAAAGCCAGGATTTGGTTAATCAGAACCGTTTGTTGCGTGGCTTTTAGTTCACTTTGAATGAGATCATTTTGTAGTTCTAAATTTTCTTTTTCCTTTTTTTCAGATTCGTACTCGATGTTTAATTCATTGATTGTTTCAAGGGATTGCAAATTAACCAGACTGTCTTTGACTGCGTGATACTGATCAGAATAATTAAGAGCCAGGTTTAGCTGTCTGTTTTCTCTGGTAATCAGACCCAGGTATTTTAGCGCAAATTGCTGGGTTTTCAGATCCTGGAAATATCTTGCACTTTCCAATCCTTTATGAAACCATTCCTCTGCCTTTCCCAATCTTTTCTGCATATAGTTTATGGTTCCTAGTCCGGTATAGGCATTTGACAAAATGGATGAACCATCCTTTTGAAGGTATGGAATGGATTCCAGGTAAGCTGTTTCTGCCTTCAGAAAATCCGCTTTACCGTTAAATACATACCAGTTACCAAGATTAACCAAAGCACCACCAATAAAGCTGGCATTTTCTGATTGACGTGCCAATTCCAGACCTTTTTTGAGATAAGGAAAAGCTTCTTCTTTACGTTCCAGTTCATGAAGTGTCCCACCCACATTCGCGTAAGCATTAGCCATTCCTTCTATATCTCCAATCCCCTCGACCAGTTTCAAAGCCTTTTGGTATTGTTTTAATGCATCGTCGAATTTCGCTTTCTTTACATATAAATCTCCTATCTGATTGAGGGTGGCTACCTGCTGAAACTTTAATCCCAACCGTTCCTGGATTTTCAATGCTTTAAAATTGTACTCAATCGCCTGCTCGTTCCGCTGAATATTATCGAAAATGTAAGCCAGATTAATGAAGGTTCTGCTAATTCCACTACTGTCTCCAATTTTTTCATACACCGTCAGCGCCCCATTCAAATAGTGGATCGCAGAATCATTTGCCTGTTTATTTTGTGCAATAATGGCAAGGTTATTAAAGGCATTTGCCTGGCCTTTGGTATCATCTTTTTGGCGTGCATAATTCAGAGAAGCCCGGAAATAATGGGTTGCCGAGTCCATTTCTCCCAATGACATATAACCTATAGCCAGATTATTAGAAGCATTCATTAATCCGGTTAGGTAATTCTCCTTATTTCCTAATAATAAAGCCTGATCAAGTACATAAAACGCTGAATCAAGGTTACTTTCAAGTCGAAAACAGCGACTGAGGTTGATATAACTATCCACCATTTGTGGCAATCGTTTCTGGTCTTTACTCAGTTTCAGAGCCCGATATGCCAACAATTTACTTTCAGCCACATCTTCCCGATAGGTTTCATAGGCTTTTTGGTTCAAACTATCTATCAGACTGGCCTGCCCCTGGACAGAAAGGTTAATAGACAGAAAAAAAGAAACAGTTAATATTTTATAGAGAAAAGGATTCATTTGCTTGTTTTTCAGATATTTGGGAATTTACCCTATATTGAAATTTTGAGGATATTGCTCCAGTAAATTGCTGGGGATTTTAAGTAAATAAACGACGAATATAAACCATCAGACTTTACAACTTAGCATAAGGCTCTGGAACTAAAAATAAAGCAAAAGGTACAAAATGGATAGAAATGGACAATATTTGTTTGAAAATGAGAAATTCTTCCACAGGTAAATTCTGATATTTGTACATATTATTTTCAACTTTTCAACTCCAAAAATAACAACTGTCATGTCAACCGTCACGCTAGAAGTTTCCGAATTAACGACCCCGATTTCCGTACCCAGCAACCCTACCGGAGGCAATAAAGCTACCATCAAAAAAATGGTTGTGGCCGATCCTGGTTTGGGAATGCAAATCAAAATGGATTGTGATTCATCGATCGCTTCACAAATCAACGCCTTTTTATTAATATTTTATCTGGGGAAAAAGAATGAACAACAACAGGTAGAATACCATCATCAGGTAAATGTCAGAAGTAATACGACCAATGGGGCCCTGGACCTTTCCCAGGATTTTATTTTTGTGGTGCCATTCATCGACACAAGATATGCGGAAGATACAGATACCGAACTCGATTATAGGGTACGGATTGAATATCATAATAACGATAGCTGTTTAGCTGCATTTGAAAAAGCTGGCGTGATCCCCAAGGCTGATATATTCAGTAATAAACAGTTTAGTTGTAAACTGGATGGCCAGTTGAATTCTCCGCATATTATCACGCCTGCTCCACCTTCAGAATCCAACGCAATCAAATACTCCCGTGTCCTTTTCCATGAACTCGGAGGCTCTTTTGAACTTTCTTTTCCAGCGGCAGCTTCCTTGTTATCTTCCTCTTATTCATATCTGTTAAAAACCGAAGCAGAAAACTCGAATTATAAGATTATGGCCCTGAAACCCGATTACTTTTCAATCCATGACAAGGGATTTTCATGGCTTCCCTATCCCAGATCAGTTGAGAATAACCAGGAAGTAACCGAAACCAGTATCAGTATTGAGCCATTTATCGCGGATTCTCCTGAAACAGAAATCGTCAACCTCAATTATCCGGTCTCAATTTTGCCTGTTACTCCAGCAACCGGAAATGTACAATTAGTCCTGGTTTGATTCTTCCTCATTTCATTTCCACATCAAATTGCCTAAATTGGGCAGATTATCACTTTAGGCAATTTAATCTTATTATTCCGGGAATGAATCTCAACTTAAAAGGGAAAAATGCTTTCGTATGTGGTAGTTCTAAAGGGATTGGAAAAGCTACTGCTATAGAACTCGCCAAAATGGGAGCTGAAATTACACTCATCGCGAGAAGCGAAACTGCACTGAGGACTGTTTTACAAGAGCTCGATACCAGCCATGGACAAAGCCATGATCTCATCGTGGCAGATTTTACCAGGCCGGATTTGGTTCAGGCGCTGGCAAAAAATTATCTGGATAAATCGAAAAAGCAGATTCACATTTTGATCAATAATACGGGTGGACCTCCCGGAGGACCCATTACCGAAGCGACTACGGAAGCGTTTCTCAAAGCTTACCAGATGCACTTATTCTGCAGTCATTTGCTTAGTCAGGCGGTTTTGCCAGGAATGAAAGAAGCCGGATTTGGGCGGATTATTAATATTATTTCGACATCGGTAAAAATTCCGATTAACGGGCTGGGCGTTTCCAATACAACTCGCGGAGCCATGGCCAGTTGGTCCAAAACCTTATCCAATGAAGTGGGCAAATTTGGTATCACAGTGAATAATGTTCTTCCAGGTTTTACAGAAACCGAACGTCTGGAGGAAATTATTCAGGCAAATGCAAAAAAATCGGGGCATTCAGCTGAAGAAGTTGCAGCTTCTATGAAGCAAACTACTCCTGCTCAGCGTTTTGCCTCGCCGGAAGAAATCGCCTCAGTCGCAGCCTTTCTCGCGTCCCCTTCCGCCAGTTATGTCAATGGTACCAATATCCCGGTTGATGGAGGGAGAACCGGAAGTTTGTAATTAAAAAGAATCACTTACACTCACAGGATGACTTATCAACTGAAGATTTCCCTTGAGGATTCCAATCCTCTGATATGGAGAAGGGTATTGATACGACCAAAGATAAACTTTTTGGATTTGCATTTGATCATTCAGGGCACAATGGGATGGGATAATTCTCACATGTTTGCCTTTTTTCATCCCACTGCTCCCCGCACGAGAATTGGGCTGATTTATGAAGATGATTATATTGATGAAGGAATGATTGATGCAAATGAAGTAAAAGTTTTCCAGGAGCTTTCGGAACACAAACCAGCAATGTTTTATGAATATGACTTTGGAGACAGTTGGTTGCACCGAATCGAACTGGAAAAAATTACTGAAGATATGATTCTTCCCAAGGGTATATGTATAGACGGAGCGAATGCCTGTCCTCCTGAAGACTGTGGAGGAATTCCTGGTTATTATACCATGATTGAAGGGATTAATAATCCCCATAGTGAACAGGACCATCATTGGACTGAGTGGATGGGCATGTCTGAAGGGGAGAAATGGGACACAGCTTTATTCAATGTCGAAACGGCTAATTCAAATCTCCAGTCCTACCTGAACGATCCCTATTATTTTTAACGCCATGATTTATTTACAAAATTATATAAATGGTGAACTGGTCGCCCCGATTGAAGGCAGATACATAGATGGAGTAAATCCCGCTACCGGAAAGGTTTATTCTCAAATTCCTGCCAGCAATCAGAAAGATGTAGATAACGCCTATCAGGCAGCCAAAGCAGCTTTTCCGGCCTGGTCTGCCATGGGGATCAACGAGCGATCTGCGATTTTGATGCGAATTGCCGACTGTATTGATAATCGTTGCGAAGAATTGGCCAGGGCAGAATCCACCGATAATGGC
>JAGQVA010000868.1 GCA_020438265.1 Bacteroidota bacterium | reverse complement strand
CAACTCGAAAATGCCCAGGAAAAAATGCGCGAAATTGTGGAGAATGATCATTTGCCGAAAACTGATGCAAAAATTGAATTTTTTGAAGGCTATCCTCCCATGTCCCCCAATCCTGAGAGTTATGAATTGTTGGAAAAATACAGCCAAATCAGCCAAAAACTGGGCTATGAGAAGATTGAAGCGTATGATCCCGGTGCCAGAGGAGCCGCTGATATCTCATTCGTAGGGTTTATTCCGGCTCTCGGTGGATTGGGGATTTATGGTTCCGGAGCGCATACACCCAACGAAGATGTGGATTTGGCTTCGTTTTCGATTGCTACGAAACGAGCGGCTTTGTTTATTTATGAGTTGATTCAAGGGATATAGAGAGAGGTATCAGGGGAAAACATTAACTTTTCCCCGTGCTAATACTTTCTCACTTTTATCTTCTAACATGTAGATGAACACTCCTGACTCCACATGACTTGTATGCCAGATCCACTTATTTTCCGTAGGTGCAAACAATTTTTCCTGAACAAACTGCCCTGTTTGTGAATAAATCTTAAGTCGGAAGGGGGTGGGCCGGATGTTACCCTCTATTTCAAAGGTGATATCCGATGAGGAAGGATTGGGGTAAACAGATAAAACATGCTCCTCTTCTGATAAGGGATCAGTGCTTGAGACAGGGCCTGCACAGGGTCGTTAGAGCCATAAAAATTGTCATGATATGAAAGTATCCCGGCACTATCAAAATGACACAGGAGGAAAAACTCTAAAAAAGGCTGGTCAAAGTTACGGGTAGGATCCCCAATAGATCCGATCCCTTCAATCCAGATATAATTAATAGTATTTGTACTAATGTGTGATAAAGCATATACCTTGGGATTATTTAGGGAAATGGATACACCACCAATATTATTCCAGGGAGGGGGAATGGTATCGGAAATGCTTATTAAAACAATGTTAAAGTTATCTACAGAAAAAGTATCCCCAGGAACAAGACTAAAATCATAAAGCAGGAATTCGTAGGTACCATTTTTCAGGAAGAAAACTTTTCGCTCTGTTGTATCTTCTCTTAAAAATAAAGGAGGCCAAAGAGGCTCTCCATCTACCGACCCTGTCAGTATTTGATAAGTTACCCCATTAATAACGGAATCCCCTTCGACAATATAAGTAACATTTTCACCACCTAAATCTTCCCAGTAGCAATACCAACGATTCCCTTCCACCAACATAGGTCGATATTGAGCAAAAACACTTTGCACAACCAAAAGCCAAAGGCCCATAAATATGATATTTTTCATTTTTGTATTGAATTTGTGTTTGAAACATCAATGATTGATTATCACCTTTCCTTGTCGCAACAAAACCTGCTTTTCCGTGCGAAACTCATATAAATAAATTCCCGGAGGAAGTGAGACCGAAGACCACTGCCATATTCCTTGAAGATGATTGATTTGTTTTTGGTTGATCAGAGTTCCCTTCTGGTCAAAAATATTAAGCCAGGCAGGAACTTCTCTGGCAGAAAGATTCCATGCAAATTGGATAACATCCTGTGTTGGATTTGGATAGGCAGTAAGGGATACCTCAGAGTCTGTTTCTTCATCCAGAGGAGTGGTTGTATGACTCAATCCCAAAATTCGGATTAAAGGCTTGACTACATGTCCATTATATTTCAGGAAATGCCCCATGACATAATATTTGTTGTTTTGGGCAGGGACGATAGCATTAACTCCCCCTGGTTGACTCCAATTAATATTAAAACTATCTATTCCTGGGCCATTGAGGTAGCTCAAATCAATAAACCCATTTGAATCTGTTTTTACAATATTATTTCGGGAATAGCCTTGATAAGTATTGAAAACACCCCCAATCAATAGCCCTCCGTCTGTTGTTGGGCAAACAGCATTTACCTGAGTTCCAATAACTGAGTTGGCATAATTAAAAGTACTGTCAATACTTCCATCAGGGTTTAAGCGTAAAAGATGTAGAAACCCAGGATGGTCTTTTATAGTAAAGCGTCCTGCCACAATAACCTTACCATCTGGTTGGACATATTCTGGCCAAGGCGATCCACTGGTAAAGCTTCCTGCAAAAAAGCTGGTATCAAGATTCCCGGCGGTGTCAATTAAACAGAGTTTATTAATAGGAATGGAATCATAAAAAGCCAACTGATTCCCATATAACAGCAGCCGGGTAGAATCATACCGAATCACCTCTGCCACAACATAATTGGTGTTATGATAAAAACTGGTGTCAGTAAATCCATTAGGTTTAATCCGCATAAAATACAAACGACGTTGAAAATTCTGAGGATTGGGGTATTTAGAGCCATCTCCTCCCACTATCATGCTTTGGTCTGGAAAAACATAGGGCTTGGTGGGAATTCCTCCGAAAAGAGAATCTAAGGGAAGAGTTCCCATGTCAGGATTTTGTAAGTTTCCATAAAAATCGGTTTTTAATGGACCAAAATTCCCTCCATTAAAAAAATAATACCCTTCTGCTTTTTGGATATAGGAGACCCATTCTGAAATCCAAAAAGAGGGATTCCAACTAAGATCTAATGCTCCATTTTCTTTTAGCCGAATAATATTTATTCTTTTAGTCATAGGCCATTGCATAAATTCACCTACGACCATCATGGAACCATCAGGTTCTTCTAATAAATCAGAAACTATTCCAATACTATTTTTATCCCAAAAATCTAAAAAAGGATAATCTGGTTGGAAGGTTGTATCAAGGCTAAAGGGCTGACCCAGAAGTATGATGGGAAAGGCTAAAAT
>JAGQVA010000867.1 GCA_020438265.1 Bacteroidota bacterium | reverse complement strand
ATCTTTGGCCCAGGGCAAAGGTTTTTGAAATTTCCACATCAATTCTTCCCAATCTTGCACGACAGGATTACCCGTGTCCATTTGCGCTTTTTTCTCAAAGCTAAAACCTTCTTCCACTTCCATGATCATAAACATACGATTGCCCGTTTGGAAAATCTCCATATTGGATATACCACTCTCTTTGATGCTTTGTACAATTTCCGGCCAGACTTGCCCTGGGGCGTGGTGGGTTTTGTATTTTTTTATGAGTTCTTCATCATCGATAAGATCAAGGGCGAGGCAGAATTTCTTTTTCATATTGTAAACTTATTTAAGCAGAATTTATAAACCAATAGTGCAGTTCTGGAATTTTTTACGGAAGTTAGTATATTATGAAACCGAATCAATTCAAGCGAATGATTATATGCCTGAAAACGGAAATTCTGTAGAATCAACTTCTTCAAACCCTTCCTCTGAATCCAATTCTGGCTTTACCGGCAACCTGCTTCCTTTATATATGGAAGCTTCTTTTATCACCAAAACGATGGTGGTATTTGTTACTGTTACAACTGTAATGACGGTTGGCTATTTTTTTATTACCTGGCTTCTCAAAGATAAACCCATTGATCCGGTTTATACAAAGGTTGACAGCATTAAGCGGGTACGTCATCTTACCCTGGTCAAACATCATTATGAGGGAATTATCCCGGTTGCCAAACCCAACGGGAAATTGCAGTTTTTGTTAATCGCACCGGCAGAAATTGAAGGATATATCGATTTGAGTAAAATGAGGGTTGACCTTGGCCGGGACAGCATGCTGAAAGTGGTTTTACCCGAAGCTTCTGTTTCCGAGGTATGGCTCAATCTCAATCAGGCCCGAGAATATACCTGGAAAAAAAACCGATGGTTTATTGGACGTTCGTTGGAAATAGGCAACTATTTTAATGCTTATGAGCAAATTCGAACGGCGCTGGCGAAAAGTAAAATGGATGTAGAAAAACGTGCCGTTGTAAATGGAATCAAAGAACAAACCCTGGAGAAAGCCAAAGATTATATTCGCAATATGGTCAATGGCCTGGGATACAGAATTGAGTTTTTTGACAGTGAAGACGAAGCCCGGCGATTTTCTCCACAACGCCCCGGAAATAACCTCAAAACCTTGCTTCAGGAGTATATGGATGAAGACAATCCTGAAAAGTTTAAAGAAAAAATTGATCGTTTAAGAGAAGCAATGGGAATCCAATAAAGGCCTGAATATGTTACTGATTGTTACGAATATTTTAAAATTTATTGTCAAACACTATCGCTCAATTATCGCCATTATTGCGATACTGATTGCGGTGGCTTCCCTGCTTTTTACTTACCTGAA
This sequence comes from Bacteroidota bacterium, assembly GCA_020438265.1. Lineage (GTDB taxonomy): Bacteria > Bacteroidota > Bacteroidia > J057 > J057 > JAGQVA01. Next base: position 1,416 of record JAGQVA010000867.1, on the reverse strand, counting down.
ACTAAAGAAAACCCAAAAATACGATGAACAGGCGACTTCTTTGTTGAAAAAGATTGAATTTGTGGAGGAACTGACTCTGACCACTTATTATTTTGAAGAGGTCATTACCATAGGAACAAGGGCACGAGTAAGCAAACTGGTTGATAAGGCAGAAGAAAAACTCAAAAAGCTGGAAGAAGTTCTCTATTCATCCGAATTTGACCTGGCTCAGGCAGAATCGCAAAAAGATTCGGCAATTGATGCTTATTATGTGGTTGATACGATGTTGACTGATTTACGAACAAAACTTCGGCTGGCCAGGGTTTATTATAAGGATATAAATAAGGCTTTTTTTGTGGATGTGAAAAAAGCATTGAATGATAATTCGCAGGTCTTTGGCCCTTCCGTTCAATCTGCCTTTCTGGCATACCGACAAGCTCAGACTGACCTCGATGATGCCAGAGGAGCATCTGACAAACGCCAGGCGCGAAGAACGTTAAACCTGGCTGAAGAAAAGCTGAAGGCGGATTGGGAGACAGAGAAAGACAAACGAAGGAATACCCGCGATAAATACCTCGAAGAATACGAACTCATGCGTGCCCAACAGCAAAAAAGAGAAAAAGAACTGCGCAAAATCAAAGATGAGGCAATCCGGAAATACGATAAAACACTCAAGCGATTTGAAAAAGATCAGGCAAATGTAGATGAGCAAACTGCCATTCTTGCCAAAGCCAAGGATGAATTAAAAAAAGCCATTGAAAAAGATGAAGATGTCGAGCCCAAATTATTGATTGTCGTCCCTGCAAAAATCAATGGTTTTATTGACATGCGGAAGCTGAGGTTTCAGGAAATAGGAATTGGAGATGGTCATTCTGGCGATACTTTGCTGGTGATTTTGCCTCCTCCTCAGATAGATTCTGTGATTACAGATCTGGATAGTACGGCTAATTATCGACTGGATAAAATGCTCAACCTGGATGCTTCTACGTCGAATGACGGGTTTTATTATGATATTTTTCAACAGCTCAGACAGGCATTAAAGGAGACAGAAGATCTTGTCAGAGATAAGGCAATAGATGCTGGGATTTATGCTGAAACGCAGAGATTAGCCGCAGCGTATGTTACTGAATTTGCAGGTTCACTGGGGTATACCGTTCAGTTTGTCAATCACTTCCCGGCCGAAAACCGGGCTAACTTGGATAGCACTTATATTGATTCTACCCGAAGGATTTTTGATAGTACGGGAGAGGTAATACCGCATGAAGAGTTAATGAAAATTATTCCGATTGATTCTAGTAGTCGATAAATTAAGAAGGCTGGTTCAAGTATGTTTTTAGCGTTGCCCGAAAGAAAAAAACTCGTAGGGATTACACGTGGGTAGAAACTTTGCGTTTCTCCCCCCCCCCCCTCTACTAGCGCGCCTCAAAGCGCGCAAAA
>JAGQVA010000866.1 GCA_020438265.1 Bacteroidota bacterium | reverse complement strand
TCCAGACTTACAATTTTTATCTCAAGAGGTTTATATCCCGCTTCAATGATATCAATATGTAGAATTTTTCTCGCCGGATTTGGATAAACAGAAATTTCTGGATTGGTGATATCTTTATCTATTGAAATAGGAAGTGGCGTAAAGGTTAACGTATCAACTCCGCAATCATTAAAAGCATATAAGGATACCTCGAATGCTCCTGAAAATAGATAAATATGGGTAGGATTTTCAGTAGTATCAGAATTCCCATCCCCAAAATCCCAAAGGATGGAGTCAGCATTGGTTGAGTAATTAAAAAAATTAACCTCAAAATTACTGACGATATTGACCCCCGCATCTGCTACGGGTAATGGATTAACATTGACAGTAACAGTATCTTTATCTATACAACCCGAAGAGTCGGTAACAATTACCTCATAAAAAGTAGTATCCGTAGGAAAAACCTCAATATGGCTGGTATCTTCTCCAGTATTCCAAAGATAATTGACTCCACCACCAGCAAAGAGGAATACAGTATCTCCCTCACAAATAGTTGTGTCATTACTAATGGTAATGATCGGTAAAGGATTCAAATTCACATTGATAGAGTCCGAAACTTTGCATTCACCTAAAGTGACCTGAACATAATAAAATCCTGATTGGCTCACCGTATAAGAAGGGTTGGTGGTACTGTCATGCCATAGGTAAGCAGCATTATTGTTCGTTACATCCAAAAGTAAAGAGTCGACACCACACAAAGAGGTATCAGGCCCCAGGTCTGCTGAGGGGGATGGAAGAATAATTACCTGCTGAGTGGTAGTATCAGCTCCATTATTGCTAAAAGAAATCAAAGTTACATCAAATGTACCTGCGACAGAGAATATATGAAAGGCATTAAGGCTGGTAGAAGAGTCATTAACCCCGGTAGAAGGATCTCCAAAACTCCACAAAACAGAATCAACCTGACTTCCTGTTGTGTCAATAGTGAAGAAAGTTGAATCCCCAAAACAGAAATTTTCTGAAGTAAATCCTGAAGAAAAGAAAATCGGATTATAGAAATTGGGCAACCCAAATTTAGATAAAGAGGGACTCGCCAACGAAAAACCAAACAAATTAAAATTACAACCCGTTCCCAAAACATCAGGATTATCGATGGAGCTGAGAGAGGTTTGATTATTGTGTGAGCAATAGATTTTCATATCCGGAACTAATTGATTAGTTGTTTGTGTACCATTGCTCAGTGCTACGGCAACTCCCGAATTGAAGTCAATACCAGCATTAAATCCAAAATACCAGATATTTCCTTCATTCCGAGAAAAACTCAGGAGAGGAAATACAAATAAGATCAGGCATATCCATCTTCTTATAAAAAAGCTAATCGTGTGAATTTGTAATGTGTTAATCATGGTTATGAGTTAAAATGGTTAATGAGATTTTTTTGGTTTTACCATAAAGGTGTCTATAAACTCGGAATATTGTTAGTGTAAAATGATTTTTTCTGTAAAATTAAATTTTTCACCTCTTACATGCAGAAAATACAATCCTGAAGCCAGATTTTCGAGATTAATGGGATGAATAAATGTTTCAAGATGATAATTTAGTTTTTCTTCCCATACCTTTTGTCCATTAAGCTTAAGAATTTCCAGACTCATTTGCTCATGAGTTGCCTGAGAGATTTCTATCTGTATATAGCCATTGGTTGGATTCGGGTAAAGGGAAATTTTCGGGCCAGATAAAGTTTGACCGATTGATTGGGCGATAGTGTTCAGATAGAAGGTAAAGGTATCCGTTCCACAATCATTAAAGGCAATTAATGTCACCTCAAACGTACCTGAAAAGATATATTCGTGAACAGGGTTTTCTGTGGTCTCGGAAGTTCCATCTCCAAAATCCCAGATGTAGCTATTGCCGTTAGTGGAATAATTTTCAAAATCGACCTCCCAGGTATTGATAAAATTATAGCCTGCATCTGCAACAGGTAGCGGATCAACATTTACTGTAACGCTATCTTTGGCCACACATCCTGAGGCATCTGTTACAATTACTTCATAGGAAGTTGTATCATTGGGTTGTACTTCGAGATTACTTGTATTTTGTCCTGTATTCCAGAGATACATGGTTCCTCCACTGGCAAGTAAAAAAGCTGTATCTCCTTCACAAATCGTTTGGTCCGGACCTGCATCTGCAATCGGAGAAGGAAGAATCGTTACTGTCACTGCGTCTGTATTAGAGCAACCATTAACATCATATCCGATCACAGAAAATGTCGAATCTCCAACGGGGAATACTGTCGTTGATTGCGTACTATCTCCACTTGACCAGAAATAACTAATTCCTCCTGAAGCAACCAGGATTACAGAATTTTCCGGACAGGTAGTTTTGTCCGGGCCCGCGTTAATGGATGGTGCTGCAAATACCTCTATCGTTTGGCTTGCTACGTTCATACAGCCATTCGTCCCGGTAATGACATATCCAATGGGAAATGTACCAGCTCCGCTAACCAAAGGATCAAATTGGTTGTTATTCACACCCGGGCCGCTATACATTCCCCCTAATGGAAGCCCTCCTGATAATTGAATAGCTGGTGCGCCTTCGCAAACCCCAGCCAGTGTGTCAAGACTAACAGCCGGTAAGGTCAATACTTCAATATTGCGATGGGCAGAATCAATACAGCCATTTCCATCAGTAAAAATATAGGTCAGGCTATGAATACCCGTATCAGCGATTGCAGGATCCAAAAAACCGTTGCTGGCGCCCATTCCACTATATATTCCTCCTGCTGGCATA
>JAGQVA010000865.1 GCA_020438265.1 Bacteroidota bacterium | reverse complement strand
TTGATGATTTTTCCTTCTTGGCGGACTTCATTCAGCTAACCTGGCTGAATCTGAGTGATACGAAGATCAAAGATGCCAAGCCATTGGAAGAGCTAAGCCAACTCAAAGAGCTTTTCCTTCAAAGCACAGAAATTCAGGATTTTTCCTTTTTGGCTGACCTCAAACAGCTTATAAGTCTTAATCTTACTAATACAAAGATTGATGATTTTTCCTTCTTGGCGGACTTCATTCAGCTAACCTGGCTGAATCTGAGTGATACGAAGATCAAAGATGCCCAGCCTCTGAAAAAGCTAAGGCAACTCAAACAGCTTTATCTGAAAAGCACGGAAATAGAAGATTTTTCCTTTTTAGCTAATCTCAAACAACTTGACAAGATTGACCTTAGCAATACAAAGATTGAAGAGGTTTCATCCCTGGCTAACCTTACTCAGTTGACATGGCTGGACCTGGATGATACGAAGATCAAAGACGCAGAGCCGTTGAAAGAGCTTAGCCAGCTCAAACAGCTTGGTCTGAAAAGCACTGAATTGGCAGATTTTTCCTTTTTAGCTGACCTCATACAGCTTGATCGGAGGCCAGGACATCTATCACGGCACTCATCGCATTTTTATGCAGAGTAGAGCCTTGTTTTTACTCATCTGGGACTGGCCAGGTGAAACGGATCGCCACATCATGGCTGAGGAGGAGGAGGCCGATGGTTATATGTACCGCAATCATATCCTGCCTCATTGGTTGGATTATATAAAATCTCTCAGCAAAGGTAGCCCTGTAATCATTGTTCAAAATAAAATCGATGCTCATCGCACTAAGCCGGCTCCTAATCAGAAAGCAATTGAAGTAGAATATGATGTGCGGTATTTCCATCATGTCAGTGCAAAAAATGGACGTGGTATCAATGATTTGAAAGAAATTATAAAAGAAGCTATTCAGGAAATGCCGGAATGGAATCTGGAATTGCCAGGAAGCTGGCATGAGCTTCGTCTTACAATTCGGGAAAAAGCCAGATCTCAAACCTATATTACGAAAGAGGATTTTGAACATCTTTGTGAAGAGGTTGGAGTTAAGGAAGTATCTCGCCCTTCGTTGTTGAAGTATTTACATGATACGGGGGTTCTCTTTTACGGAAAGGACCTTTCTCATGAACAGATTATTCTCGATCAGCAATGGGTCATCCAAGCTGTAAATTCTTTGTTTAATCCTAAGGGCCTATTCTGGCTTTTATTGAGTCGGGGAAACGGACAATTTGACTTCGAAATGTTAGAAACCTACTGGAGGCAGCAGGAAGGATTTAGTAAGGAAAAAAGCCGTCTGGCGCTTTCGTACATGCTAAATGCAGAAATTTGTTATCGTTTAAATTCTCCAGATGCACATAAAGGGGAGATTGATCTATATATTGCACCTCAGTTATTACCAGAAAAATTGCCCGAGGCAAGAAGACAACTTTGGCCTTCAAAAGGGTCATTTCTAAGTTTTAAGTACGAATATCTGCATCAGGTTTTTATTCACAGATTAATTGTCAGAGCAGGCAAGCTTTCCCATCCTCAGAATGTCTGGAAGCGGGGAATCTGGTTTTTATGGGAAAATACACATGCACTTATCCAGGCTCAGGAAGATTCTCTCAGTCCAGGTGGGTATATTCAATTACAGGTGAGTGGGCCAAAAGAAGAGGAACTTCTACATAGGATTCGGAAAGAATTTGATCAGATTCATCCCAGGAGCATTAATCATACCTGCGTAGTTTCTCTGGATGGCAGGGGATGGATTAATTTGGAAGAAATTAATTCAGCCAGAAAAAACCAACTGGAAGAATTTATATCTTCAAAGGGTGCAAAAATTATCCTAAAGCAATATTCCATATTTTTTGATGATCAAAAGGGTATTGAGGATAGAAAAGATATTGGGGACAAGAAGGATATTGTCGACAAGCAAGATAATCGAGCTAAATCTAAAGAAGGCGGTATTCAAGACCTTGAGCCCACCCGGCATGAGCCTTTATCTAAGGAATTAGCGGAAAAATGGAGAAAACAAGTGGCTAAAAATCAACTAGAGTCTGTTCTTGAGGCGATGTTACCTTATATCATTTCTAATGATCTTGCTATCCAAACTTCTGCCCGATATTATGAACTTCAAACCCAGATTCATAGCGGAACAATGGCTGAAGCGGATAAAGAGCTGCTTAAAAATAAACTTACTAAATCAGTGCTTTATATGATTAAGGAGTTGGAGAATCAGATTTTGTAGGTTTATAGGACTGAATGGTATGAACGAAGAGATCTGCGTTGGCAGAGGATGTATGTTGTATTTATGCTTTCCTCCTTCCGCGCCGCTTTGAAAAACGGCGCAATGGAAGGGAATCGTGTCATTCTCCCGAATGAATGCTCTGATCATCCCAGGGATAAAAAACCAATCATTCAGAAGAATGACAGAGGTCATATCATTGCGCCGTTTTTCAAAGCGGCGCAATGATTGTCACATTCCTACATGTTCCTACATTGTCTTCATCTCTCCTCCCACAACCCTAAAAATCTTCCCATTCGCCTTGGTAGACATAAACAACTCCCCATCTGCATCAATCCCCATTCTGAAATCTACCCGGTTATGGCCGGTCCTGACATTATCAGTCAGTTCTTCCCAGGTGGCGGGTTTTCCGTTTTCGAGTTGGAGGGCGACTTCCTGGATCGGTGCTTGTTTTCCTAGTTCCAGTGAGGCTGCGTCTACCATAAACACCCGCCCTGAAACAATTTCTCCGAAAAGATATTTACCCTT
>JAGQVA010000864.1 GCA_020438265.1 Bacteroidota bacterium | reverse complement strand
TGGTGGTCCATCAGGTTATGCCCCAATTCGCCACTATCATTACCAAGGCCATTAGGGAAACGCTCTGAACGGGAGTTCATCAGAATCGAAGTCGAACCGATGGCAGAAGCACAAACAAAAACGATTTTGGAGAAAAATTCCTCTGTCTGATTCGTTTCAGCATCGATAATTCTTACTCCGGAAGCTTTTCCTGTTTCCTTATCATACATAATCTCATGCACAATAGAAAAAGGTCTTAGCGTCAGATTATTTGTTGCATAAGCGGCTGGCAAAGTAGAAGAATTACTACTGAAATACGCACCATAAGGACATCCACGGATACATCTGTTGCGGTACATACATTTTCCGCGATTATCATGGATTTGTCTGGTCAGATTGGCATTACGACCAATCGTCATAATCCGGTCATCAAAATTCTCCGCGATTTTATTTTTGATATGGGTTTCCAGACAATTCATTTCCATCGGAGGAAGAAACTGGCCATCAGGCAATTGAGGGAGACCTTCTTTTTGTCCATTTACCCCGATAAATTTTTCTACATAATCGTACCAGGGAGAAATATCTGCATAACGAATAGGCCAGTCTACGGCCACTCCGTCCTTTGCATTGGCTTCAAAATCCAGATCGCTCCAGCGATAAGACTGTCGCCCCCACATAATTGACCGTCCTCCTACGTGATAGCCCCGCATCCAGTCAAAACGCTTGTCTTCGTTGTAGGGATGATCCAGGTCGTTGACAAACCAGTGTGCGGAAGCCGGGCTGGTAGTATAACCGGTACGCCCCTGTTTGGGCTGAGTGGCTTGTTTTTCCAGAGAATTCTGGTTCCGGCCTTCAAATTCCCAGGTGTCCATGTGAGCAGTTGGGTAATCCCCATGCTTCACATCTCTTCCCCGCTCCAGAACCAGTGTTTTTAATCCTTTTTCGGTCAGCTCTTTGGCAGCCCAACCTCCACTGATTCCGGAACCTATGACAATCGCATCATAGGTGTTTTCATCTTTTAGTTTAGAGTTTATAAACATGTTAGCAATAGTAGGTAAATAGTACAGATCTAATTCAGGTAAACAAGATATTGGTCAAAAATCTATTCTCCAAACCAATATCCTGTCAAAAAAATTTTTAAATATTGTCCGGGCTATATTATTTTCAACTTTATCGGATTACTCATACCAAATATAAAATAACAAGCTGCTTTTCCCATGATGAACTATCAGGCAAATGATTTCTTACTCGGTATAGACTTAGGGGGAACCCATATCAAAGCTGTCCTTATGGACAAGGATTTCCACATTCTGGATTCTCATTTAACCCAAACCGATGATCAGGACCAGACAGATGTGAGCGAAAGGTGGAAAAACAGTATCCGAAATCTGGTAGATTCATTTCAACAAAAAACCAATCACCAAATCCGGAAAATTGGTTTTTCTGCTCCTGGTCTGGCCAATGAGCATAATACCGCCATTGCCAGCCTGCCTAATCGCCTTGCAGGACTGGAGCATTTTTTATGGAGTGAATGGCTGGGAACACCTACCTATGTCCTGAATGATGCACACGCCGCATTAATTGCAGAAAGCAAACTGGGCGCTGGAAAAGGCTATCAACATATCATTCTTCTCACTTTAGGAACGGGGGTCGGCGGAGGAATGATGATAAACGGAAAACTCATTCAAAACCAGTACAACCGGGCAGGGCACTTTGGTCATTTGTCGATTAGTGATGATCCCAGACAGAGTATTGTCGGTGCGCCGGGAAGCCTGGAATATGCCATCGGTGATTATTCAATTGGGAGCAGGAGCTATGGAAGGTATGATTCTACTCACAGTTTGGTAAACGACTATCAGGCTGGCAATCCTTTTGCGAGTTGGGTGTGGTTAAACTCGGTAGAAAAACTGGCCAGGGGAATAAACTCTCTTATCAATGCCTTTTCGCCTGAAATAGTCATTCTTGGAGGTGGAATTTCAAAAGCGGGAGAAGCACTGCTTGGGCCTTTAAAAGATTTTCTTGGCATATATGAATGGGAAACAGGAGGATTTCGCACCCATATTGTACTTGCAGAATCAGGAAGTGATGCCGGAGCGGTAGGTGCGGGGATTTTTGCTTCTTATATGTAAAAAGCTGGATGTTAAGCACATTGTCAAATTAGTCGAAGGTGTTCCAAGGTCCCTATGACATCTTTTTAAAAATGGTGTATAAAACCTTCCTTTCATACAGACTCTTGAAGATCCCTCTCTCCGCTTCGCTAGGCTTTGCCGTTCGGGATGCCCGCCTGTGGCGGAGAAATGCTTTTGTCAAGGCGGCAAGTGTCGTTTTCCCATTATAGATGGGCATCCCGAACAGAGAGAGGGATCTTCCACGGGGCCATGTCATCGTCAATTTGTTTTTCCCTAAACCTTGTGGAAATTCTGTCTCAGGATGACACTCTCTGTCCAATTAAAGGTCGTAAATTAAATTTTACCTCATGGAATTACCTGATTACCACTACTACAAACACATTTTTTCCGGACATTCGTTTCCTCTGGCCTTTGTAGATCTGGATTTATTTGATGAAAATATTCGCCAGATACGATCAAGAGCCGGAGAAAAAAACATTCGTATCGCTTCCAAATCCATTCGTTGTACCGCATTACTGGAAAGAATTCTCAAAGCCGATGCTCAGTTTCAGGGAATCATGGCTTATCATCCTTCTGAAGCGATTTTTTTGGTTCAAAAAGGGTTTCAAAATATTTTATTAGGTTACCCTTATGTGAATCCCGAGCAAATTAATGAAGTG
>JAGQVA010000863.1 GCA_020438265.1 Bacteroidota bacterium | reverse complement strand
CCAATATAGTCTTTCAAAGCATACATGATCACACTTCCTTTGTTATAGTGAATGTATAGCTGGTTTTCAGACAATAAAGCAGGAAGTTCTTCGACCCTCTCTGCAGTTCTGCCCCTGAGATATTGGTTCATCTCATATTTGAGATATTTTTTGATATTCTCCGGGCCAAACTCCTTCTCCATCACCATAAGGGCCCCGTATTGGGACATCGTTTCTGAAAGGAACTGGAAACCCTGCACATTTCCGCCGATGACCTGATGCGCCCACCATTGATGCGCCAGTTCATGAGCGGTGATATAAAACGGATAGTCTACATCATCTTCATCCACGTCTGCAATAAATCCTACTTCTTCGGAATAAGGAATAGTATTGGCAAATGACTGGGCGAATGAAGCATAACGGGGAAACTCCAGAATCCTCACCTGCTGGTGCTGATAGGGGCTGAAATTCTCTGTAAAATAAGCCAGCGATTTTTTCATCGCATCCATCATCCGGTCAATATTATAGGTATGGGGACCGTGATAATAAATTTCCAGGTTGATATCCCTTCCGTCCGGTGCTTTCCAAACATCTTTTTCTACCTTATAACGAGCCGAAACAATGCTGTAAAATTTCAGCATTTTGGAGTCCATTTTATAGTGAAAATACTTCCTTCCATTCTCCTCCCATTCTTTTTGCAAATAACCCGGAACAATCGCAATCTGGTCAGGTGTTGTGCTCACCGTAGCTTCAAAATCAATCCAGTCTGCATCCTGAGCAATCAGTGTATTATAAACAGCCACAGTATCGTCGATAGAGGGGAATCGCTTTCTCTCTTCCAGTCCATATTTTTTGCGGATATCTACGTCTCTAAGCTCAAAAATATCATTATAGCCAATCATCGGAAAATAGAAATGATTGAAGAAGGTTCCGTTTTCAACAATATCTGTATTTGAGCCAGTATTGGTAAATCCGGTAGGGCTATACGCAGCTTCAAAGGTGAGTGCCAGAGAATCTCCGGGCTGAAGGGGTTGTTTCAATTGGTAAATATGATATCCATAGCCATCATCAATCAACGCCTGATCAAAACCTTGGCTAAAGTTGATATTTTGATACTCAACATCACTATTTAACAAAAGATGTATGGAGTCAATGGGAGTGTTTGACTTGTTTTTTAACATAAATTCTCCCTTCGCATCAAAACTTCTCGACTCCGGATAAATATTGATGTCCATATTTACCGCAGTGATTCTCGGTTGAGGAATGCCTTCGTATTTTTTGTATGTTTTCTCAAATTCAGCGGTTTCTGCCTGTCTTTCCCTGGACGTTTGATATTCGTTGAGAACATTGGTATTGTAAAAAATATAGGCTCCCATACCAATGAATAACAAAGTTCCGACAGCCAATGTAGCAAAGGATGAGGTTGAAAAACTCTGCTTCAAATTGTTCATTCGAGCCTGGACAGTATTTTCCGTACCTCGCTGCCACAACAAATTGGCAAATAATCCCAACAGCATTCCCAGCCCGGTCCAGTACAATTTAAAGGCAATAAATGGCCAGGGAAAATGCCCGAATCCGTTCATGTCAGAGTAACTCAGACGTGTATTGGACATATATTGGAAGAGATTATGTTCTACCCCCAGGATCTCCAGCATCGAATTATTGAAGAAAAAGATCAATACTGTAATGAAGAATCCTACAAATTTATTATTGGAGGTTACCTGAATAAACATAGCCAGCAAGGCAAACAACAGGTAATCGATCATTCGGTAACCAAGCAATGTGCCTATATATTGTCCCAGTTCGATCCGGGTATACCCGGAGCTCAATTGCACTGTGATTCCCAGGAGAATACCGACTGCATACACCACAAAAGGAATGGAACAAAGAGCCAGAAATTTGGAAACATAAGTAACCCAGCCCGGTAGAGGAAGCGTGTCATAAATCTGATTGATTTGCACGGATCTTTCTTTCCAGACCATTTCTCCTGAATAGAAGATAATCAAAGCATATACAAATAATGCAAGGCCTCCCGTAATCGAACCAATCATCTTATAAGTTACTGGCAGGGTAGGCGTGCCAAACATCGTTCCCCCCAGCATGGCCAGGATGATAATTGTCATGAGCGCCCCGATGGCGTTGATAACAATGAAAATAGGTGCTTTTAATAAGCTTAATACTTCCCTTTTCGTCAATAACCACAACTGGCTGAGATGTCTTGAAAATGAAAAATCCTGGCTGACCTTAGGCAGATTAATCTTTTTGATTGTAACCGTATCACCAATGGAACGCATCATATCTGTAGCTTTAGGTTTGATAAAGCTGACTGCATCCCTGACATAGGAAAAGGAAAACTGGCGCAAAGTATAGGCCATAATTCCGGCAGCTACTCCCAGCCAGATCAGTATATTGAGCGTGATATTCAGGGAAAAGGGAACAAGATTATGGTTCTTTTCCGCCGTGGTCCAGTACTCGGTTTCTTTGACAAATGCAGCGCCTCCTGAAGGATCGATCAAACTGGCGAGTGTTTTATTTTCAATTTGCATGGCAGCATAAGAAGCCAGGGTAAAGAGCACCAGAACGACCAAAGCATTCAGGTAAATAAAGAGCTGGTTGCGACTTAAAGATACCGTAGCGAAGAAAATCGTACCCGTAAACAAGACGAAAGGAAGCACACTGACCAGAAAAGGATTCAGATAAAAGAGAATATTAAAAGGCCCGTATTTTTCTTCCAGAATATAGGGCATAAACTCCGTAATGATGAATCCGATAGCCAGCCCAAACATGACGACGAGGGTAACA
>JAGQVA010000862.1 GCA_020438265.1 Bacteroidota bacterium | reverse complement strand
ACGGTCATGCGGCTGGGCGTTACTCAACGGGAAGCACCCATAGGCCATCTGATATGGTTTAGCGGGCCCAACGCTGAAGGGGCAAGCCGCAGCGGAAATACCTATTACCTCAGTCCAGACTTTCCCAGGCTGAAGATCTCCAATTCGACAAATGCAGATTATAGCTTTTCGTCTGCGAATCCAGGCAAAAAAACTCCTTCCGAAAGTGTTGTAACCGTGGCCTCTATTCCAGACCTTATTCTTCCATTCTGGATTGATCAGTTACCACAGTTTGAGAAATATGTGAATGTGGGAGAGTATGAAATCAGTAAGAAAGGGGAAGCCGAAAATGAATAAATCCATGCTAATCATAAACTGACCAACATGGATTTTTATATTTTGTACCCGCGGCAGGATTCGAACCTGCGACCTTTGGTTCCGGAGACCAACGCTCTAATCCCCTGAGCTACGCGGGCATTAAGAATACAAAGATAATATGCCCGCTCAGGATAGCCAACCTTTTTTTTGTTTTATGAAAAATTCATTGTAGAGACGCGATTATCGCGTCTCACCATCCCCGATTAATACCGCCGCCATTTAATCCCCAATTCTACCCCAATCCGATGTGGGAACTGATTCTGAGCCCCTTCTCCTTCATATACATTGGAAACCTGAGTCTGGAAATTCGGGCCAACATACAGATGCATATTTGAGCTGAGCGCATACTGATAGTGAATTCTTCCAGCCAGATAAGCATGAAATGTGCGATAGACTAGCAGTTCTGGCTGAGGAGTTGGCAGATTGCTGGCGTACCTGCTATTGCCGTACACACTTTGTAAGTCCGCCTTTTCAGCTTTAAAAGCACTGGCGAAAATCGCGTTTCTGCTAACCGCGCCACCCAGTGAGAAAACCCAGGCTTTGCGCCCACGGTGGAGGTAATAGTTCAGGTAAACCGGCAATTCTATTTGTTTATTCCTGAATCCTTCTGGCGTATTAAAAGACAGGGATTCCTGATTGATGTTAATAGCCCCGGAACTGGGTATATTCAATGAAGGATTGATAGAACCTTCCAGAAAATATCCATAATCAGATACTGTATAGGCGAGACCAGCCTGGATGCTGAAATTGCGGTGTAAAAAGTATTCCGCTCCAACACCTATCTGTGTATGCCAACGGGGAAATTTGATGGATAAGAATTGACTCGCCAGTGGATCGCCTGCATTTTGGAAGCGGTTGTTTAACGTTGTAAAATCATAGGTAGTGTTATCTGTGCTGAGCAGATCTAAATTGGCCAATTGCTGATTGAAACTATAATTTTGAATCACATACCCGTAGAATCCCCATTTGCGTCTTGGCATTAGGGCCAGCCCTTCCAAAGGTGGATCTTCTTCCTTTATATGAGTGTCCAGTATATAGGACGGAAGGTGTAAACGTCCTTCAAATTGAACGTCAGGAGCTTTTTGGGCAGTTTTTTCGAGTTTATCCAGGGGTAATGGCTCCTGTCTTTCTAAAAGACCGGACTGCTCAGCGGTTGATTGGTTAACCGAAGATGAGCCTTCAGATAAAGAGGTAATTGAAGCTTCCTTAAGGTTTAAGGAATTCTGCGAAATACCTGAGGCAGAAGCCAACCTTAGTGTATGAGGAGCATTATTGTGATGATCAATAATAGTTTCATCTGTATTTGTAGCGAGTGAATCGACCGGATGATTAACTCCTGATAATGATTGAGCAGATAAGCCAGATGATTCTGACATGGCAGAAGAAGAACTTGAAGAATTTGATTCGGAACTTTGATTTTGAGCAGAGACAATTTGTGAAGATGGTAAAAGGCTTTCCTCTTCGCAGGGAGTGGTATTGGACAAAGCGATCGTTGCCTGGGGATACAGCTTATCAAGTTCTGAGTTAAAACCAGAGTTCCGGAAAGGAGGAATAATGATCAATAATAATAAAAGCAGACCCATGAGTCCATCGCCAAATATCCAGAACAATCCCCTCCGTCTGGATCTTTGGTCTGCCAGTTGCTGCTCAATGTTCAGCCAGAGTTCCGGTCTGGGCTGAATCTGAGCATCAGCAAACTTTTCCCTTATTTTTTGCTCAAAATTATCAGATGACATCTTTGTAAATGTTTTGTTCCATATAAAGTTCCTCAATTTTGCGTTTCAACATGGCCCGCGCCCTTGTGTATTGAGAGCGGGAGGTGCTTTCGGTGATGTTGAGTTGCTCTCCAATTTCTTTATGTGAATATCCTTCGATGGCGTAGAGATTAAATACCAGTCTGTAACCTGTTGGCAATTGCTGAATCACTTCGTACAAATGCTCTGCTTCCAGTTTGTCCAGTACACTTTCAGACACATCTTCGGATATTACTTCATTGATCTCGACTTCATTTTGCTGATGTTTTTGTTTTCTGATATGATCAATCGCTGTATTGACCATAATTCTTCTGACCCAGCCTTCAAATGAGCCCCGATCGTCGTATTTATTGATTTTTTGAAAAATCTTGATAAAACCTTCTTGAAGAATGTCCTCAGCATTTGCTTCATCCCGGGCATACCGATAACACAAAGCCATCATCTTGGGCGCGAAAAGCTGATATAGCTCCCGCTGCGCCTGAGGCTTTTGTTTGATGCAATCTTTAATTAATGCCTGATAAGGCCTGGCCATTCTGAAGGCTTTTTATTGTGAAACAAATGGAAATTTAGTCATTTTCCATTTATATAATCGCAAAACGCAGCGATAGATGAAAACGCTGCATAGCGTAAAATAAAAAAAAGACCTTCCAGGTTTTCAAAACCTGGAAGGTCT
>JAGQVA010000861.1 GCA_020438265.1 Bacteroidota bacterium | reverse complement strand
ATTTTTCTGTTCCACCACTCAGGCTGAAATTATGTTTCTGCATTGTGGCGTTGTTGAATAATTCATCCTGCCAGTTTGTCCCTTCTCCCAAAAGAGATGGATCTTCAAATACACCAGGTAAAACCCCTCCTTCAAGGGCGTAATATTCCTTTGCCATTGCGGCATACTCATGAAGATTCATCATATCAAGAAAAACGGGCTTGGTTTGTTGACTGATCGTGTAATCGTACTTGACCCTCATTTCTCCTATTCTACCACTCTTGGTTTTAATGACGATTACACCATTTGTGGCTCTTGAACCATAAAGGGATGTAGCAACCGGGCCGGTTAGTACTTCTATAGACTCTATGTCCGAAGGGTTAAGGCCTGCCAATGGGTTCGTACCACTTTGGGCTCCAAACTCAATTTGATCAACTTGCATTTGTACCCCGTCTACAACATAGAGCGGTTGAGTATTTCCATTAATCGTGCTTATACCACGAATATTTACAGAAATTCCGCCGCCTGGCTGACCTGAGTTTTGAGTTACCTGTACGCCAGCAACCCTTCCTTGCAGGGCTTGTTCGATGGTTTGATTGACTGTCCGGTTTACATCTTTGGCATCTAAAGAGGTATGCGCAGTAACAAGATCCGATCTTTTAATAGATGAATACCCGGTCACGACAACTTCCTGAAGACTTTTGATTTCTTCACGGAGAATAATGTCAAGAACAGTGCGATCGCCGACTTCATGTTCTTGCGCCTTATAAGAAACATGAGAAAAAACCAGCACATCGCCTGGAGCTACAGAGAGGCTATAATACCCTCTTTCATTTGTAAATGTACCTGTGGTAGCGTTTTTAACTGACACAGTAACCCCGACAAGGGGGTCTCCCTGTTCAGAAATAACCACACCTGAGATCGAAGATTTTTGGCCTAAAGCACCAAAGGCTAAAAATACAATAGCACCTAAGGTAAATGTAAGCCTGCGAATAGATCTCCCGATACGCAGTTGTTTTTGTAGATTCATAGCAATTCCTTTTAATAAAAAAAGTTAATGTAAAAAAGTCATTCTGACTATTTGGAAAATTTGGTATAGGTATCTGATATTTTTCATGGTTTTCATTCTATTGGCTCAAATTGTAAGTTTTTGACCCTTAAGCCTCTGGACTTTTGTTCACAGTCTCACTTATATCAGGAGAAATTAGTGAGTCATCTGACGAAAAATAAGGCAGCATGTGCACCAAAAACCAGGACTCAGGTGGCCAAAAATTTATGATTGGGACCACCAGGAGCATTAACCAGGGCGATTTTTCACTATATTGAAATATTAGGAATAAAAATAGGAATAGAGCAAGAAGTTTCCATCTTGCTCTATCTTGTCCTATCCTGTTCTGTCTTGTGCCTCCGGCTAAAAAAAAATAAGCCATCCCGGGATTTGGGATGGCTCATTTCATGTTGCGCAGAAAAAATTGTATTTAAAAATCGATTATATTAATTCCTGCCATAAAGGTTTGGGTAGCAGGATCTTTGCCATCAGCAAACAGGGTCGAAAGGTTGTAATTGGCGTAGATATCAAACCATTTGAAATCCAGGCGCGCCATCAGACCATATCGAATCGGGTTCAGGTTATAGGTACCATCAACTTTTACCTTACCAAATTCATCGCTAACCTGTTTAGTCCATGCTTTCCAAAGAATTCCGCCATACACACCAAATGAGATACTCACGCCTTCATCTCCACGTGGGTCTGTATTGATGTTTAAAAGCAAAGGAATCTGCACGTAACGAGTTGTCAGTTTATTTTTGGAGAAATTTGTCCCGGTGCTGTCAAAAACAACCTGCTCCTGACGATCAAGCATAGTCAGATTATGCTGATAGTAATAATTATTCCAGTCAATGGTAACGGCAGATTTCAGGTTGACTCCTCGCCCAATCAGCCCTACGGTTGTAGGCAGAAAGTGAAGTGCTACATGCGATCCGGGTCTTACATCAGGGAGAGCCAACTGAGGGGAAGCCGCATCTGTGCCAAATACACCATCTACATAATAATTGGTAATTCCGAGGTCTAGTCCCAATAAATCGACATCAGATTTTTTCTGGCGGCGAGGGGTATCCTCTCTATTCTCATCGTTGTTATCCTGTGAATAACGACGATTTTCATCTGATTCATACTCATATTCATAATCTCTTTCTTCCTGGTGTTTTTTTATTTCTACTCTTTTTCCATCCTCATCAGAAATGATGATCAACTTTCTCTTACCCCAGGAAATTTCAGTCGTATCTTCACGTTTCCAGTCTTCAGTCTGAGCCACACCTGCTACCGCCAGGTAGGTCAATCCTAAGAAAAATACAAGCGTCTTGGAAATTCTATTCATCGGTTTCATAATTACAATTTTTTAAGCGGTGTTTTCCGCGTTTTTTTGGTGATTTTTAAATTCAGGAAATCCAGTTGGTAAACTTTTAATTCGCCATCGGGCCCTCTCTCCTCATAGAAGTCTACAGGAGAGTTTTTTAATTTGGATAAGCCGTTGGAAACAAAGCTCACCGCATTTTCAGCCGTCAGGTTATTCAGATCGATTGAAGTTTTATTGCTGGCAAACTGCCGGTCAGTGTTCAATCTCTTGATGTCGTTTTGGTCAAAATTATCGGGTTTAACTTTTTTCTTTTTCGGGATCTCGGGCGCATCCAGGCGTTCCATCCCTTCTGTCATAGGAGATAAACCAGGCCCCATCGTTTGCATCGCGATTTGTGAGATATTCATCTCGCTATCCTTCAGGGCTTTTCTTACTTTTTGCTGATTGTCT
>JAGQVA010000860.1 GCA_020438265.1 Bacteroidota bacterium | reverse complement strand
GTATGGGAGGTCCTTCACGCACCATCAATAGCCACGGGATTTCCAATGATGACTGGTATATCACAAATGGAGGAGATGGATTTGAATCTCAGGTTGACCCAGAAGATCCCAATATTGTTTACGCTCAGGCTCAGTATGGTTATTTGGTTCGTCATGATAAAAAAAGCGGGGAAAGCATTAGCATTAAACCCATTGAAGGAAAAGGAGAGCCTGGACTGAGATGGAACTGGGATGCACCTTTATTAATTAGTCCTCACAAAGGAACCCGCCTGTATTTTGCTGCTAATAAACTATTCAAAAGCGAAGACAGAGGTAATACCTGGACTGCTATCAGTGGAGATCTCTCTCGTCAGATTGACCGAAACAAACTCCCTGTGATGGGTAAGGTCTGGAGCATGGACGCAATTGAAAAAAATAAATCAACTTCCATCTATGGAAATATTGTCGCGCTGGACGAATCTCCACGCAAGGAAGGACTGATTTATGTTGGTACGGATGACGGATTGGTTCAGATCACGGATAATACAGGAGGCAACTGGCGTAAAATTGAGACTTTCCCCGGCATTCCGGAAAAGACTTACGTGAACATGCTCATTGCTTCTCAGCATGATGATAATACCGTTTTCGCAGCATTTAATAATCACAAAAACGGGGATTTTAAACCTTATCTGCTCAAAAGTACAGATCAGGGAAGAAGCTGGACTTCTATTGCTTCTGATCTGCCTGAAAGAGGGTCTGTTTACGCTGTTGCAGAAGATCACATAGATCCCAACTTGTTATTTGTCGGAACCGAATTTGGTCTGTATTTTTCCCATAATGGCGGTCAAAACTGGCATGAGTTGAAAAGTGGATTACCCACGATTGCTATTCGGGACATTGCCATTCAGAAGCGCGAAAATGACCTGGTACTGGCTTCTTTTGGTCGCGGTTTTTATATCCTGGATGATTATTCTCCTCTGAGAAATCTCAAGGAAGAAATGTTTGCTCAGGAGGCTTTTATTTTCCCGACCAAAGATGCTTTGATGTTTGTTGAAGCCAATCCTCTGGGAAATAGTGGAAAATCCTTCCAGGGAGAATCATTCTACGGCGCTCAAAATCCCGAAATTGGAGCGACCTTCACTTATTATATAAAAGAAGGAATCCAAACCCTTGAGCAAAAAAGAAAAGAAGCGGAAAAAGAAGCAGCCAAAGCAGGAACAGATATCACTTATCCTACTTTTGAAGAAATGCGCGCAGAGGATGATGAGGAAAAACCATACTTATTATTTACCATTACCGATGAGGATGGCAATATTATTAATCGCGTTACAACAAATGCCAGCAAAGGCGTAAAAAGAATGACCTGGGATCTTCGTTATCCTTCTTCTTCTCCCATTCGCCTGCGTGGAAATAGTCCTTTTGGTGGAAGAGGCGGTTCTGGCCATTTGGTTTTACCTGGAAAATATTTCGTTTCTCTCTCGCAAAGTGTGAATGGAAAAATCTCTGAACTGGTTGGACCACAACCATTTACAGTTAAATCGCTCAATAACACAACTCTGCCAGCAGAAGACAGAGAAGCCCTGGTTGCATTCCAAAACAAACTCAGTGATCTGTCAAGAGCGGTAAGAGGAGCAGCCAGTTTAAGAGGAGATTTAGCAGAAAAAGTGAATTATATCAGAGCGGCCATCCAGCAAAGTCCTTCCGTGCCCATCACCATGATGGATCAGGCTAAAGCCCTTGATGATAAACTGACAGACATCAATCGTCAACTCAATGGAGACCGCAGCGTTTCCAACCGGGAGTTTGAAACACCGCCCAGCATTACCAGTCGGATCGGTAGAGCTACTTATGGACTGTATGGCACTACTTCAGCTCCTACCCAGACAATGAAAGATGCTTATGATATTGTTTCTGAAGAATTTGCGCCGATTCTCGAAGAATTAAAAGGGATCGTCAAAGAAATTCAGGACATGGAGAAAAAACTGGAGGAATACGGAGCGCCTTATACACCGGGTCGTATTCCTGTGTGGCAGAAAGAGTAGTAGTTAATAACCAATTATTACATCTCTCCGGTCTGTACAATCTTGACAGACCGGAGTTTTCTTTTTTGTGATTACCTTTGCAGATAAAATACAATCGCTACATGGAAATCAAACCACTCCTCCCGGAACATTGGCCCTCTGTAAAAAGCATCTATCTCGAAGGTATTCAAACCAAACAGGCAACGTTTGAAACGGAAGTCCCTGAATGGGATTCATGGAATCAGAATCATCATGCTTTTTGCCGTTTTGTAGCTCTGGAAGAAGGAATCGTCGAAGGATGGGTTGCTATTTCTCCTGTTTCAAAAAGAGCTGTTTATCAAGGAGTTGCTGAAGTAAGTATTTATATCGGAAAAAATGTCCGGGGAAAAGGAATAGGCAAAAAATTATTCAGACACATGATTGAAGAATCAGAAAAAGAAGGGATCTGGACCCTTCAATCATCATTATTCCCCGAAAATATTCCCAGCGTGAATCTCCATTATCAAATGGGATTCAGAGAAGTAGGGATCAGGAAAAGAGTCGCCCGGCAATATGGGGTTTGGCGGGATACATTGATTATGGAGCGAAGAAGTAAACTGGAGAAGTTTCAATAAGCTGTTTTTCCGCCTGTGACCGCAGGATGTCCACGCCTAAGTGACAAAAGTCATCTACGTAAACATTTCTATTTTCTTAAAAAAAAGTAGTTTTAAGAAAGGATGTGAATCAAAAGTTGAAAGGGTATTAAAGACCCTGTTAAGGGTCAAACGTGGGTAGAAATGTGGGCATTTCTTCCA
>JAGQVA010000859.1 GCA_020438265.1 Bacteroidota bacterium | reverse complement strand
GGAAGACGTTTCAGGAGAATTATTCAAACTCCGAAGCGAAGATCCTAAAAGCATCAAAGTGCAACAATTGATCGGTCTGCATTATGAAATCATCCGCAAATTTTGGGGAACTGCCCATAAAAAAGACAAGCAGGCAGAGGCTTACGCTGGCCTGGGGCAGTTGTACGTCGATGATGAGCGTTTTACGACGGTAGAGGGAAAACCACAGCCGGAGTATGCAAAGTTTTTGCAAAAAGCGATGAGCCATTTTGCGGAGACTGTGTTGAAATAATCATAGCATGTAATAGTTCTGTTCGGTCCGGACCGAACAGAACTATTACATGATCCTTTCTTTCAATTGGGAACTTTTTTGCCTACCTTTGGCCTTTAGGAATAATAATTGTTCTGTTTATCTATAGTTGGGCATTTTACCAACTTCATTTTTAATTTTAAGCTTCATTCATATTCATAAAAGTATTAACTCTATCCGTCTTACGACTCCCCCACCAGACCACTGCTTTTTATTTGGATGTGAGCATTTTTTCATCATTTAATAATTAGCATGGGTAAATCAAAAGAGACCTTCGGAAAAAAAGAAAGAGAAAAAAAGCGTTTAAAAAAACGTAAAGAAAAACAGCTTAGGAAAGAAGAGAGAAAGGCTTACGCTGAAAAGAACAAAGACAACGATGATTACATGATCGCCTACGTAGACGAATTTGGGAACCTCACTGACACTCCCCCAGATCCCAAGAAAAAAATCAAAGTTGATCACAAAACCATCAGGGTAAGTACTCCCTCCAAAGTAGAATTGGAAGAAGATGACCGCCTCGAAGGAAGAGTTGATTATTTCAATCAGGATAAAGGATTTGGGTTCATTAGAGGATCTGGAAATAATGAAAAATATTTCGTTCATGTCAAAGGACTTTTGATGGAAGTGAAAGAAGGTGATCTTGTCAGTTTTGAGCCTCAACAAGGGATTAAGGGGATGAATGCGGTGGAGGTTCGGAGGATTTAGGGTTCTATTATCCGCTCAATTCCGAAAATTATCCGCCATCTGCAACCAATTATTTGCCGTTGCGTAAATCAGACCATGTTTAGAAAAAACTCATATAGTCTCTTTTCATCATCCATACCAATGGAGTAGGGGACTATGTTTTTATATAAGGTTTATTCGAAGTATAAAGGTCCCTTTTCAGGGACCTTTTCTTTTTTACACCCCTCATAAGAAAAGCCAAAGGCTAATAGCCAACCCCTAACAGCTACATTCAGGAAGGTAAACCAATCAGGGATTGGGTGAGTTTGGAAAACTTTTCGCACTCTTCGGGGTGTATGGTTCGAGTCCATTGCCTTCCTCCATTTGCCAAAGGCAAACCGCCAATAGCAATTAGCCATTTTCAGGAGGGCCGCAAGGCAGGCGTGCTTATCGGTCTTGAAAACCGTGATGGGTCATAACAGGCTCGTAAGGGTTCGATCCCCTTGCCCTCCTCTTTTTTTAATGGTTTTTAGACAAATTTTTAGACAATCTATGCTAACCTCAACTACAACCTCAACTGCAAAAACAATCAAGATAGAAAATTTACCAATTTTAAAGCCTAATGGGGTTGCTTTTGAAGTTGAGGTTGTAGTTGCATTTGAGGTTTGAGTGAATTTTCTTTTTAAGTTTGAATCTCCCCAAAATTGCCAAAAGAACCTTTTATATTCGCCAGTTGACCCCCAATAATCCATAAAAGAATAGCATATTCATTCTTCCAGCGCTATTGAGAGATGGCCCTATTTGCAGATTGACATCAAATTGTTTGAGTGAATATCCTCCCTGAATTCCTGCACGCATATTTCCCCCGCTTGTCTTATACCAGCCATCTCTTACCTGAGGATAAATCTCTCTATAAGCCTCATGATGAGTGATATAAGTAGAAAATGGCTGGTCAAAAACCAATTCTCCTGCAAGAAACCATTTGGGACGAAAAATCCCCGTATTGAGTGATATTTCTGCTCCCAGGTTGTTCATATTAGCATAAGGATTTTGAGTTGCGCGGTGAATCAATGCAAGAGAAGCATTCACCCGAAAACTTCCTTTTTGGAAAATGGTTCCCTGTGCAGAAAGAGCTTTTTTATGATCATCCAAAACCTGAAAACCAACAGGACTTTCTATTTGAGCTCCTATCCAAATCGGACGATTTTTGATTTCCAGTTTGTGTAAATAACCTACTCCAAGAACAACCCCATACTTGAGGCCACCATACAGTTGAACGGTGGAAGCGGCATTTGAATGATCCGCTCCATAATTGATTATTTGTGCTTTTAAAGCGGAAAAAGAGAAAATAATTGTGACTAAGATGATGATATTTTTCATGATAATTTATTATTTAAATGAATGGTTATTTCGAGTTTTTAAACCTGACGGTTTTGTATACAAGTGCTATTCCACTGAGATTCACAGAGGAGCACAGAGGTTCACAGAGGGTTGTTTAGAAACTTTTTGCTAATAAATTCTCAGTGAACCTCTGTGCCATTTTCTGTGCAACTCTGTGTCATAGTTCTTCTATTTCCTTTTCAAATAATCCATCACAACAGGAAAAACCTGCTCAAATCCTTCTATCATCAATTCATGCCCCACACCTTTAACCTGATGAATATCAATATTTTGATAGGCAGAAGTAACTGTCTGTAGATGCGCCTGATGATACCCCGGGTTCAGTTCGCTGTAAAAGAATAATACCTCATCTTGATACTGATCCAGATTCGTGGTCCAGTCGAAACCTGGTGCGTTTTTCGGAAGATGATACCCTACCACTGCGCCAAACCGGTTGACAGGATA
>JAGQVA010000084.1 GCA_020438265.1 Bacteroidota bacterium | reverse complement strand
CTGTAAAATATACCATCTCACAAAAAACAGGAGCCATCTCAATATATGAAATGGCTCCTGATATGATTTATTTTCTTTTAATTCGTCTCTGGCGAAAGGCTATATACCTGTTAATGTTAACCTTTGTCCCCACCTCTTCATCTGAAATTTTTCTGTCAAAATTCATCGTCAGAATTTTCACACAAAACGCTTTACCTTTTTCCACTATTTTTTCCAATCGACTGCAGTTGTAGCCACGTAATAACGTGGATTTTTTTCGGCGCAAATCCCGGGATAAGCCAATTTATCAAACCTATCCTTTGGCTTTTACACGCAGTGTGAGAGTACCATGCGGTAGATTGGGATAGTCGTCCAGGTTTCCATGACTATCACATCCCATCCTTCACACAACGAAAGCCCACTGTCCCATTCCGCTCAAACCCCGGCGATACCCGCAATAACTTCTGAGAATAGGTCAATTCGCGCGGTCCACCTTCTACATACCACCAGCTGGAGGCGGGAAGAAAATAACTCCCTCCTTTCAGGATGGTGAAATAATTGGTCCCATTATCATAAAGGTCATTCGTCAGTTGCCATACACAGCCGACCAGATCTTCCAGGCCATAAGGATTGGCACCACGGGGAAAAGAGCCAACTGGATAAAGTTTGCCACTCCCATTATTGCAAAGGGTAGAATCCACTTGTAATCGAGAAACCGTCAATGTATTGGTAATCACCTGACGCTCGCGTTTGATTTGGGCGTTGTTGTCCCAGGGCCATTCGCGCAGGTCAGGGGTTTGGGCGGCGTATTGCCATTCTATTTCTGTGGGTAAACGTTTTTTAGCCCATTGGGCGTAGGCCTGGGCATCTTCCAGACTTATGTACGTAACCGGGTAGTGTTCTTGTCCGGAAGGAATTTTCCCATTAACCCAATGATGGAGAAAATTGGTAGAATCTTCGGGGAAATAACCGCTTTTTTCCAGAAAAACCTTGTACTGTTGGTTTGTAACCGGATACTTATCCATATAAAAAGCGGGCATTTGAATGGTACCCTTTGGATATTCGCTGGGATGAGGAATGAAATTATCTCCAAAGGTGACTTTTATCTGGAAATCGCCATCAGGAATAAAAACCATTCCTTTGGGAGTTTTCTTTGTTTTTTCGGTCGGACTTATCTGGCTGATCAGACGGGGTAGTCCTGGGGGAATCTCGAAAATAGTTTCGTCTAATAATTCATCTTTCTCAAAGAGCTGAACGACAAATTTTCCCTCATATCGTCCAAAATGCTGGTGAAGGGAAATCCATTGTTCGTTTGTTCCCACTGCTAAAGCCTGATCTTCTTTTTCATAAGAAGGAATGCCCGGCCAAATACGGATTTGATCACCTCGGGAAGCGGAAAGATGTAGCTGATCCCCCTGGCGTTCCACTTTCAGTAAGTTTGGAAGAATCGCGATAGCTCCCGCCGCTCCTTCATTATTTGTACCCAGCCATTTGGAAGAGAAACCTTCCAGATCAACAGGAACGACCCATTGCCCATTTGTAGTATCTGATTCAATCAATTCGTGATTCCAGAGATCTAACAGATGGTAACCTTCGCGGATATCCGTTTTGAAAAGCGGTCCTGCAAAACCTTCTGATTGCAGACTGAATAGGGTAAAAACGGTTTTGTCTTTTCCCGGCCATTGATTGACATAGATAAGATCCTCCGTAGTGGGAATCAAAGGTTTGTAATCTTTGACAGTAAAATTGGCCGCATTCTCCCGCTGAATTCTTAACAATTGCCCCCAAAAGCGATAATCCTTTTCGATCCAGTCCGGGCGACCTGGGCGAAACTGATTGATTTCTGTACCATAGCCATTGAAAAATGAAGTGATGTACTCTCTTCGAATAGGTTCTTTATAAATTTCTGCAACCCGAAAGATGGCAAAATCAGGGCGGATAAATTTATTCAGGTTAAGAAAAGGAGGGTAATAAAGGGCATTATGAACCCTTCCCGCCACGATTCCCGGCATATCTTTGGGGACGGCCATTCCTTCACTATACATGATAACACCGGGCCGAACCTTATCCGCCGCTTCCTGATGTTCCCGACTGGATTTCCCTTCTGTATCCAATACAACCCCATCGGCGGTAATGGCTGCGATCATATCAGACATTCCCGCGTGGTGATCTTCCCACCGTGTACTTTCATCCCAGGGATTATAACTGATAAAAAAACGCGTTCCCTTTTCGCGACACATTTCGGCCAGTTGGCGAAGTTGATCAGTGCCTCCCGGAAGATCGCGCCAAAGATCCCACTGGTTGCGCTGATCCAGACCCAGTGTTGGCCAATTGGGCCAAATGCCAATGACGTCATTGCCGCCATACCACCTACGACCCCTTTCCAGAAAACTATCCAATTGATACGCTTTCTTCTGCGAATCATAAAAATCGCTGTCCCAGGCCATGATCAGGTGCATGCTGTATGTGTGTCTGATCCACGCAAGATCCTTCCGCTGATACAAACTTTCGTTAAAAGTTTGCCCTTCCAAATCGTAGAGATAACGTTCCTGGAACATTCGCCGCAGGCCCTCCTGCCAAACACCCTGATAGCTGTCAAACCAAAGGTGATAAGTTACCGTGCCTTGCGGGTAAAGAATAGTTTCAAAACGACGTCTACGTGCTAAATGGGGATCCCAGCTTTTCCTGCGTGCGAGAGCACAGATATTCAGATTTTCACTCAATTCAATCCCTGAATAGCCCAGTTCCCAGGCATTATCGGGGACGATGACATTGACTGGGGTTTTGCCCGGACGGAACAGATGTGCGCGCGATAAGGCATGTTTCCCTTTTCCTGTGATATAAACATGGGCTGAGGATTCACCAAACGGAACGAGGTTTTCGATGGTGATTGTGTCTCCGGGTGTATTGTTTTTCAATCGAATTTCGTAGCGGGAGCCGGGGGAATAGTCTTTTGTTTGCCAGATCTGGGCTTCCAGACCTGCGAGTTGTAAGAGGGTGGTATCGCCCTTTGTTGGTAATACTTTTCCTGATTGAGTTGTGTATAATTGATCGTTGATGCGAAGGGAGAAAAGGGGGTATGGATGGGCTGGTTTAATGAGTGTTTCCTGAAAGTGGAAGGTTTCGATTTCTAATCCTTCAGTTGTACTTATTCCCAGTTTTTTTAAGTCCTGAGAGAAGCTTTTCAGCAGAGAAAATGTGAGGAAAAAGGTTATTAAAGACTTTTTCATGAGATAGGCTTTATGGGACAAGATAGGTAATGAAATAAAATAATGTATAAAGAAAAGTTATAAGTCCAGACCTGGGAAGTCAAATATTAACCCTTATTTCTTATGACTTTTTTATACACCGATTGATGTACTACTTAGGTATTTGGGTTTGCAGAATGAAATGATACGATTTCGTTTCATTTTATTTATTTTTGAGTTAATATATATGAATTGTGCTATTATTTTAATTCTTTTTTATTAACTTTATTTCAAGAATAAACCCTCACCAAACATGAAACTCAATCAATCCCAACTCGCTTTCATTTCCGAAATCAAAGACAAAGTACGAGCTGCACAATATGAAGCACTTAAAGCTGTAAATGTCCATTTGATTAATCTTTACTGGGAGCTTGGAAAAGCGATTTCTGAAAAACAGGCTATAGGTTGGGGAAAAGCAATTGTACCTACGCTTTCCAAAGAGTTACAAAAGGAATTTCCGAAGATGCGGGGGTTGTCTACTACAAACCTGTGGTATATGGTTCAGTTTTATAATGAATACCATGAAGATGAAAATCTCCAACCACTGGTTGGAGAAATTAGCTGGACAAAACATTTGGTCATTTTATCAAAATGCAAACCCAGCCAGGAACGCCAATTTTACATTCTGGCTACCAAAAAATTTGGCTGGACAAAAAATGTTCTCATTCATCAGGTAGAGAATAAAACCTTTGAAAAGTATCTGTTAAATCAAACCAATTTTGACGCAGTATTGCCCGATAAAGTCAAAAAGCAGGCACATCTGGCGGTTAAGGACAGTTATACTTTTGACTTTTTGGATTTGGCAGAAGAATATAGTGAGAGCGAACTTGAAACTGCTCTATTAAAGAATGTACAGAACTTCTTGCTTGAAATGGGGTCCGATTTTTCATTTATCGGAAGTCAGTACAAACTTTCAGTTGGGAACAGGGATTACCGAATTGATTTGCTTCTTTTTCACAGAAAGCTTCAATGCCTGATCGCAGTAGATTTAAAAATCGGAGATTTTGAACCTGAACATAAAGGTAAAATGGAATTTTATCTATCGGTTTTAAATGACAGGATCAAGCTCCCTCATGAAAATCCTTCTATTGGTATGATTATCTGCAAAAATAAGGATCGTACCATTGTAGAATATTGTCTGAAGACAGCGATGCTTCCTATTGGTATTGCTACTTATCAGACCAGCCAAAACCTGCCCGATGAGTATATGCAATTATTGCCTTCGGCAGAGGTGATTAGAGAGAAGCTGGATGTTTTTTTTGAGGAGTGAGAATTAATCAAAAATCACATCTAGCGCTTCACCAACTCAAAAATCCCCCTTATAATCAAAAATCCTCCATACACAATTGCTCCCCAAAACACAAAATAGGTACCGCCTCCACTTGCGGCTTCCATACCTGCAAATGTTGCAATTGCTCCTCCTGCTGCCCATAGAAGACCATAGAGAATTCTTTTTGAGGCTTGGGAAGACATATTTTTTTTGCCTTCCGGAGAATTTCTGTACTCCTCGGCCAGCCTCGCAATTTCTGTGTAAAAGTCCCTGACCAGTTGTTCGGGAGCTCCCTGCTTAGTGAATTCCTTAACGATACTTTCTTCTGATTGTCCCTCTCCCATCATTTTTCCCATATCTTCAATTATACCATCTTGGGTCATAACAATGACGTTTCCCCTCATGTATTTAATTTGTTTGTCAGGCAATTTTACTCTCAGCCACTGCTCATTTGTATCTTCCAGTAGGTTAAGCAGTTCAAATGCATCGCCCTTCTTCAAAATAGTGGGAAAAGAAGCATCCTCATCAGGCCTATCGTACACTTTGGTTTCTTCGATTGCCCAGGCGGGTTGTACAAGGACAATTTGTTCTTCGCCATGAATATATGCTTCTGTCCGATCTGGAAGAATGACTTTTACAGCGTTGCCCTCGACTTCCCCGATTTCATATTCGCTGTCGCGCGGCAGCGAAATCGTAAGTGGTCGGGTCAGCTCGCGGTCTTTGTAAAATTTGGGCGGTTTGTCTACGATGATGGCCTTTGTGATTAGGTCTTTCATAACTGGTTGTTGTTTGAGGTTAGTATTCAAATATTAAAATAACACATCCATTTACAATTTCTTCGGGACTGATTGTTCCGGATAAGAGTGAGTTCTTTTGTTTGGTTATTCCGCTAATTATTAATGACTGAATCAGCGTAAACATAGTGAAAAACCAGACTAACCGCTATTTTGGATGGCTATTATTAGCGGATAACAAAGAGTTTAAAAAGAAAAATATTGATAGCACCATATATAACCCATAACCCACGTCCTTGAAATTCCAATAGTGAACCATTCTGTCAATACAAAAAAAGCCCTATCTTGTATATGAAATCGGCCTGATTATAACATGCTTCACTATGATTTCTTTTTCTTCAAATAATATCCTTTATACCATTGCCTTTCCCTCCTATCCTGTCAATTTATTTGTCGATCATTATGTTGTGATGAAAGGAAAAGGGTCTCAAATGGAAGAAAGGGTTTTTCCCAATAATAAAGGAGAGCTGTTTTTTAACCTTGGGGAAAGTTTGAAAGGAAAGCGGAACGAGAGTAAAGACAATTATCATCTGAAGGAAAGCGTGGTTTCGGGAGTAAGAAGTACTTACTTCAGTTTTGCGCCTGAGTCTGAGTTTTTTATGGCAGGGCTCAGATTTACGTTATTCGGATTTTATCATTTGTTTCATATTCCCGCTTCACATTTTAAGGATCAGAATTTTGATTCCAAAGATGTATGGGGCAAGGAAATCGAATTATTACGTGAGCAATTATTGGAAGCAACCGATAACGAAAACCTTATCCAAACCCTGGATCATTGGGCATTCCAAAAAGCAATTAAATCTGACTTACACGAAATCCAAAAATGGAAACATGTAGAAAGTAGAATCAGCCAGCCAGGCATCCAGGTAGGATCTGTTTTATCCCAGATTATGGGATATAGTCATAAACATTCGATTCAATTATTTAAAGAAAAAGCCGGGGTTAATCCGAAATTGATTCAGGATGTAAACAGATTTGAACTGGCATTACAAATGATGGCTTCTCCCCAAACCCCCGGATTCATTCCCCATACCTACGCAGATCAAAGTCATTTTATCCGCGAATTTAAGCGATTTACGGGTTTTACTCCTCGTGATTATATCAAAAATAAACCCAAGACATTTTTGTTATATCAGGAATTGGAGGATTTTCAGCATTCCGACGAAATGAGGTAAATTTTATTCAATTTTTCTTTCCCGGGATGATTTTCCTTTGGGTATTACTTCAGTAACCAAAGGAATTATGAAAAAAATCATCGTTTTATCTCTATTGGTAATAGTTGCGACAGGGCTCATTGGATTTCAGATTGTTTTTAATTCTGTATCGACCGTCAACCAGTCCAAAAACAAATGGGAGTGGGTAGAAAGTGAGCAATCTCTTCAAGCTAATCAGTTTTTCTGGGACCAGTTCCATTCCGGAAATTATGACACCATCCCTGCGATTTTAGAGAAACTGACCGCTGCTTATCTCGAAAATCCCAATGATTTGAAAACGATCTACCATTTGGGGTTTACCCATTTCTGGGCTTTGTCAGAACGGCAGCATCTTGACAGCGTTCCCGGCACCATTATCGATCATGCGACGCTGGCGCTTAAATACCTGGGTGAAGCTTATAAAATGAATCCGGATGATGCCAGGTTATTATCATTTTTATCTGCGGCAAAAATTATCGTGGGTTCGCTAAGTAATGATGAAGGACTGATCAAAGACGGGTATTTAAATGGGTTAAAGAGTATCAGAGACTGGAAAGACTTTGGCGAATTTTCCCTGGCTTATACCTTGAGCAGGCTCCCCCATACAGATCCGAATTCTCAAAAAAGTCTGGAATGGATGGAGGAAACCACTGAAAGGTGTTATTGTGAAGACATTGATTCCAAACTGGAAGAATGCAAGCAGAAAATTGCTCAAATGGCAGAAAATACAACGAATAAGGAACGGGAGAGAATTGTCCCCAATTCATGGGTAGCACCTCATAATATTGAAGGATATTTTATGTTTTATGGTGATCTGCTCGTCAAATCAGGAGATTGGGAAAAAGGCAAAATCATGTATCAACTCGCGAAACAAGCTCCGGATTACGCCAATTGGGACTATAAAGAAGTGCTTGAAAACCGAATCCGGAATGCTGAAAAGAATGTAGAATTATTCAGAAAAGAAATAGCAAATGGCGAAAAAGTGAATGTTGATCAAGCGATTATGATCAATACTTCTATTTCGTGCAGAACCTGCCACCAAATGAGTAAAAAAGAGTTTGATACGAAATATGCAGGTTTTGATCAAAAGTCTTATCTGGATCAGTCGTTTTATTTTTTGGATTGAAGGTGGATATAGGTCGTCTCAAAAGGTCAATTTAAAGAAAAAACACGGAGATACAGAGACATAGAGAAGTTGAAAATCAATTATTTACCTCTGTAGCTCCGTGTTGAATTTTTAGACTTTTGAGTAAAAGTAAAGAATTCCAGAGATTGACTTTTTAACTATGGCTGATAAGGTCCATAAACAGCATCCCTGAACCGCTTATGCACTTGTCCCTGGAATGGCATAATCTGAATAAACAACACAGCGGTCAGCTCATTTGCCGGATCCACCCAGAACAAAGTACTTGCGGCCCCGTCCCAGAAAAATTCTCCTACGACACCGTTCATTTCTTCGCTGGATTGTGGCGGTTCCGTACGAACGGCAAAGTCAATCCCGAAGCCTACTCTGCCCTTGGATGTCAGCCAACTGCTGTCTTCCACAGCTGGTAAATGATTGGTAGCCATGAGTTTGACGGTTTCGGGCTTTAGGATCGTGGCTCCATTATAGGTTCCTTCATTGACCAGCATTTGCGCAAATTTCATATAATCGTCAATGGTAGCTTTCAGGCCCCATCCTCCGGGTCTCATTGGCCAGTCGCTATAATTGATCGTATGCACCCGCTCATCAGGAACTCTGGTCAGGCCACTGTCTGTTTTATAATAGATGGCAGCTACCCGATCTCTCTTATCCTCAGGGACGAAATATCCTGTTTCACTCATTCCCAATGGGTCCAATACTACTTCTCGCATATATTCGTCGAAGGCTTTGCCGGAAAGTTTCTCTGCCAGATAGGCCTGTACGTCCACTGAAATGCCATATTCCCATCGCTGACCGGGATGATAACCCAGCGGAATTTTGCTGAGTTTGCTGGCCATATCGGTGAGTGTGTTTTCCAGATTCAATAGGTCCGCTTCTCCACTTACTTTGTTTAACCCCAGATCTGAGCGACTGGAAAAACCAGCAGTATGTCGGGTGATATCAGCAATGGTGATTGGTCGATTGGCAGGTTCCAAAACCATTTCTCCTGATTCATCCAGACTGGTAACTACCTGCATATCTGCAAATTCAGGTGCATATTTGGACAAAGGGTCTTCCAGTTGAAAAGCGCCTTTTTCATACAAGGTCATCAATGTTGTTCCGGAAATAGGTTTTGTCATGGAATAAATCGTGGCAATCGTATTTCTGTCCATGGGCACCCCTGCTTCCCGGTCTGCCTGCCCGAAGGCGTTGAAGTAGACTTCTTCGCCTTTCTCGAAGATCAGTGCAGATGCACCCACAACCAGGCTATCTGCAATAAAGGATTGTAAGGCTGCATCGATTCGTTCCTTCGCCATCTGGTTGATGACAAGATTTTGATTCTCCGAGGTATCTCCGGATTGTTTGCAGGCACCAAGGATGAGTAAAAAAGAAAAGAATAAAGTTAGTTGTTTCATTGTTTCGTATTTCGTCAAACATTTACAAGCTATGGATTTCTTCTTATTTGTACAAAGAAAACCTGGTAGGGCACAATTTTGGACGAGGCAAAAAACATGCACTAAAATAAAGGAGCTTCACGACGATCAAAAGCTTGAGCGTAAACAAAAATCAAGTTAAATTCACAGAATAGACTGACCCAAAAACTCAAAAAGCAATTTATGGCTGATCCAGTTGAAATTGTACAAAAAATGGATAACCTTGCTAAAGCCTGGGAGGAAAAAAGTGATAAAAGGGCTTTTTTCCTTCGCTGCTATTGCATGATGTCGGAGAATATGTTCAGGGCTTTGGATGAGAAACGATTTATTGATAATCAATGGGTTGAAACGCTCTTGCTTACATTTGCAGACTATTATTTTGATGCGCTGGCTTGTTTTGATTGTGGGGAAAGTGTCCCCAAAGTCTGGCAGGTTGCTCACGAAGCTGCTGCTCAAAAAAAGCTTCATGTATTACAACATTTGTTTTTGGGGATTAATGCGCATATCAATTATGACCTGGTCCTGACTTTGCACGATCTTCTCCGGGAAGAATGGGAGACGCTTTCTGATGAAGGCCAAAAAATCAGATATCATGACCACTCGATGGTTAATACCATTATCAAGGAAACCATTGATCAGGTTCAGGATGAAGTCATAGAAGTTCAAACTCCGTGGATGGACTTTATTGATAAGGCGATGGGAAGACTTGACGAAAAGTTGTTTACAGGCCTGATAAGCTCCTGGAGAAAAGAGGTCTGGGATCATTCACTTTTGTTGATTCATTGTAAAAGTGAACAAGAGAAAATACATCTGATCAATCAATTGGAGGAAGAGGTGCTGAAAAAAGCTAATTGGATTCAACTGGAAGTCAGTTAATATCAGTAAAAATACCTTGGTCATGATCCCCAAAGATAACATTCTATAAGTTTGGTAGAGCGTAATTATTCCAGAGAAAATACTATTTCCCTACCAGAAACGGCGCTAAAATATCCTAAACCGCCGCTGATATTTCCCTCAACATTTGCCGATTTACTGGTGAAAATTGTTTCCCGCCACTCGGTTTCCATAAATATACTTCTGAGGTAATAATAATAGTCATCCGAAAGAGCATATCTCGTTTGAATCACTTTATACCCTGGCAAGAAGCCATAAAAATGACCTTCTTCAAAATTCATCAAGCCATTGACTTCAATGTGTGGGTGGGAAAAATAGGTAAATTGATAATTGGCTGGGGGAAAAACCTCTACGCCAGTCTGCAGACCCCAATTAGATATATCAATGGGTTCATTGGGTGGCAGATTCGTCGGATAAATATATAGCTGCCACATAAAGGGTTTCTGGGCTCCAAATTGATGCCGGCGATACTCAAATTCATAATGATCGTCATCCAGAAGGAATGCTTGTGGATCAAATTCCGGGGGAACGGGCTCCATTTTGTCCGAGGCCAAATATTCCTTTCCCTCCCATTCAACTTTTAACCTATATGTTCGCCCCGGAACTCCCTGAATACTATCTGTCAGGTATTTCCCTTCTACGCTTTCAGTAAGTCTAAACTCCTGAATCCCATCTGAAATGGATACATTCGCATTGCTTATTGGCAAATAAGTAGCATCCGGGCCAAAGTCTCCACTCAGGGACAAGATCACTTCATGTTGCTTTAATTTGTTTGAGATCTGACCATCAATAACCAACTGAGGGGTAAGTTGAGAAGGCCCTAAATCAATCACTTCCCGACAACTCGTCTGGAAAAATAGCATTGATATGAAAAGATAAAATGAAAGTCTGGTTGTCATTTTCATCAGAATTCAAAATTATAGGAAATGGAAGGGATTAGGCCGAAAATATAGGTTTTATAGGCTGCTACTTCAGTATCATCCGGGACGTTCCCGCTAGATGGATCGCGATAGGGTAAAATATCTATTGAAAGGGCATTTTTTCGGTTATAGACATTTTGGATGCCAATTACCCAATTGCTTTTCCATCTTTGAGATTTGTTTTGCCTGTTTTTGATAGAAGCGGAAATATCCAATCGATGATAATCGGGTAATCGGGATGAATTACGCCCTTCATATAGCGGAATGATAGCATTCCCCAACTGAAAACTTCCAGCCGGAAGGTTAGCGGCCTTACCAGTTGTGTACTGCCAATTCGCAGCCAAAGTCCAGCGAGGTGAAACTTCATAAATTAAAGTAATGCCTGCCTCATGAGGGAGGTCATAATATGCCGGATAGGTTTTTCCATCATTAATTCCCTCAATGGTTCTCAAACTGCGGGCATAGGTATAATTTATCCAGCCATTAAACTTTCCTGACACTTTTTCAAGCATACATTCAATTCCGTAAGCACGCCCATCTCCTGCTCTGATTTCCCTTTCCAAATAGGGATTTTGAAACAAAATCGCATGATCTATAAAATCAATCTGGTTATGAAGCCATTTATAATAGAGCTCAACAGATCCCCTGAACATGTTTTTATTCAGATTCACATAATAGCCAAGACTTAGATGATCCGCTTTCTGCGCGGGAATATTAGGGTTACTGGCTAGCCAGATGTAAAAAGAATTAAAGGGACTCACCGAGTTTCGTAACTCCTGCTGATATTGAACTGTCTGACTGAAACTGGCTTTTAAGGAGTTATTTTCATTAAGCAAATATCTTAATGATAGCCTTGCGGTTGGATGAAA
>JAGQVA010000858.1 GCA_020438265.1 Bacteroidota bacterium | reverse complement strand
GATTTTAATATAAAACACAGAGACACGGAGATGAAGAAAAATTGATAATCAGCTACTTATCTCCGTGTCTAAGTGCCTCAGTGTTGATTTCCAGAACTTTTGAGTCAGCCTCCCGTTAGGGGTCAAATGTTAGGCTATAAGCTGGTAGTAAAGGTTTTATCCCCAATCCTCATCAGATTTATCTGTCATTTACCTTTAGTAAAAACAGTCAACCCCAATTTAATCGAAGCATTGGTGGGAATGCCCAGAACTATATTATTAAAAGGTCGGGTATGACGTGCCTCAGCAGAAGCTGTAAAAGCCACCTGATTAGTAATAAAAGCATTTAACCCGATTCCTCCACCAGCAAACCAATCATAGCCCTTCCTTCTCACAGGAACCCCAGGCCCTCCGGAAAAATCAAAATTGGAAGTACTCACGGCCATGATTCCGGTTTCTGCCCAAACAAACCACGCTACTGCATTTTTTCGGCCAAAGGGGTAATACTGTATCATGGGTGCTATTCCTCTCTCAAAATGATAAACAGGACTATTAATCAACCATCCAGAATCATAGGAAAACGGAAGTTTGGCTCCCAGAGCCAACTTGTTTTTAACAAAATATGCAATTTGAAAGTCAGTATTTATTTCAATATTTACATTACTAGCGCCCTTACTGGAGAAAAAATCAGCATCCGCAGATATACCAAACAGTAAATGGTTCTTTTCAATTTGGCCCCAGGCGAACAGAGACCATAAGCTGATCATTAATAATAATAATAGTTTTTTCATCATTTTTGGTTTAATAATATATTCAAAATATCCTTTCTTATCGGAATGGAACTCGTTGTCGGGAATATCTTTTGTTGATGGATACACCTTTTAAGGGGGAGAAAAATTGTACGTCAGGAATGGTTTCTCAGATTTTTATTTCCGGGGAAAATGCAAAAGGGGCTGAAATAATCTGAAAAGAAGATAATCTTTAATATAGGCAAAAGACTATTCCTGGAGGTCGTTTTTGTGTAGTTCATGATTGTGGTTTTTATCCTGTTCAAAGGTAAGATGATTTTGGAATAAAAAAGGTTGGCTGAGCTTTGAAATCTTCAGATTCAAATATCCGGCTTTGTCTTTTCTTTTGGCGAAATATCTCACTAACTTAAAAAGCTAAGTTAAACATCATTATCCGCTGTATTTTCATTCCTAAACACAAAAATTATGGATCCGAAGAACTCTATGAACCGGAGAAAATTTATTGGCTCAGCCGTCGCTACAGCCGCTACCATTGCGGTGGTTCCCAGACATGTATTAGGTGGAGTTGGATATGTTCCTCCTTCCGATAAAATAACTGTCGCCAATATAGGTTGTGGTACCCAGGGATTACGGGAAATGGCAGAAATGCTCCAAAATCCTCATATACAGGTTGTTGCGGTTTGTGATGTAAATAAGTTTACAACAGATTATCTGGACTGGTCTCCGGAAGGCATTCGTAACGAGATACGAAAAACCCTTGGTTCACCCAACTGGGGTTCCCAATTTCAGGGGATACCCGGTGGAAGGGATATAGGAAAGGAATATGTCGAAACCTATTATGGCAAAAACAAACCTTCTGCTAACTACAAAGGATGCAGTTCTTATGAGGATTACCGGGAACTGCTTGAAAAAGAAACGGATATCGACGCCATTAAGATTATGACTCCGGATCACCATCATGCATTTCTTGCTATTGCAGCAATGAAGAAAGGCAAACATGTCATCACGCATAAACCTATTGCCAACCGCATGATGGAAGGAAGACTCACCATTGAGACAGCAAAAAAATCCAATGTCAAGACGCACCTGCTGGCCTGGAGTGAAAAACCGGAATATGGGCTCATTCTGAAATGGATCAATGATGGAGTGATCGGTAATTTAAAAGAGATTCACAACTGGTCATACAGACCGGTTTGGGAGCAATGGCCAAGTCGGCCCAAAGAATCCAAACCTATTCCCAAAGGGTTTAACTGGGATCTCTGGTTGGGGCCTGTACCCAATATGCCTTTTCATCCCTATTACACACACAACCGGTTCCGTGGCTGGTATGATTTCGGAGGCGGGAGCATTGCAGACATGGGACATTACAGCCTCTTCCCCTTATTCCAGACCTTTGGAATTGATACTCCTCCTGTCAGCGCAAAAGCTTATGGGACCACGCATCGATACGTGGACGGAAATACCTACAAATGGATTGAGAATGACGTTTCCTTTCCTTTATCGAGTTTGATCCAGATAGAATTCCCGAAACAAAAAAATCTTCCGGCTTTTGACCTGCTCTGGTATGATGGAGGCATGAAACCCTTTATTCCTGAAGAACTCAGGGAAGACAACCGCGATATGCCCAATGAAGGGATGATGTTTGTGGGGGACAAGGGGAAAATATTGGCAGGATTTGAGGGTGAAGATCCGGAAATCATTCCTTCCAGGCTGATGAAGGCATATCAGGGAGAAAAAACACTTCCTGAAAAGAAGCGCGAGCCTCGCTCAAATACCTGGATTGAAGCAATCAAAGAGGATAAAGAATCCCCTGGCAGCTTTAAATATGCAGGTACAGTTACCGAGACAATCAACCTGGCAGCAGTCGCTTTACGAGCCGGAAAAAAGGTAGAATATGATTCCAAAAACATGAAGATTACCAATGATGAAGCTGCCAACAAATATCTGACCCGGGAATACAGAAAAGGCTGGGAATTATAAATAAACCAGAACAATGGAAAAGAAACAAAAACAATATTCAAGAAGAAGTTTCATCGAAAAAACTGCCTTACTGGTTGCAGCCGGATCGGTTG
>JAGQVA010000857.1 GCA_020438265.1 Bacteroidota bacterium | reverse complement strand
TATTGATTAGTACTTTTTATACGAAATCGAGTGATGATTTGAGTCTGCCAGCGGATGCGGATTGCTGTGATCCGTATGTGCAGTAATACTGAAAATATATGCTTACCCATATCAATCCCAAACTCCCCATGCGCAACAAAACCTTAACCCGGGGTTTTTACCTGAACAAACTGGGTTTTGAGGAACTTAGCGATTATGGAGATTATTTGATTATAAGGAAAGACCATATTGAAATTCATTTTTTTGAGTTTAAAAATCTTGATCCTAAAGAAAACTATGGACAGGTTTATATCAGAACTGATAATATTGACACGCTCTACCAAACATTCCTTGACCATCAGGTAGGCATTCATCCCAATGGGCATTTGCAAGATAAACCCTGGAGACAAAGAGAGTTTTCGGTGCTTGACCCGGATAATAATCTTTTGACTTTTGGGCAGGGTATTTAGCCTTTGATTAAAGCCCTTGAATGCAACAGAAGTTTCTGACGATATTCACTTTTAATCAAACTGATCCATCATTTTATCCCGCGCAAAAGCCTTGATTTCCCCTGGTTCATACACCCCTTCCAATAATTGCTGCAAAGGCACAAAATCCTCCTGTACATTGCAATAAGCACGTCCTTTCTTTAATCTCATCAATTGAGTGAGCCGATAGGTAAAAGGCGTATCACTATTTTTGCACTCATCACAGTTACAGGGAATAATCTGCTCCGAAGTAATATTTTTAAACCATCTCCGGTGAAGTGATTCTATTTCATTGCGCACACGCTGGAGGGCAAATTTTCGATTGCGAAAAGGAGGATTGTCTTCCAGAACTTCAACGACAATTTGCCGCAAGCCCGTTTTGGTTTCCCCATCTTCTTCCCGCATCAATACCCGACAAATTGAACCATCCAAGTTCATCCTCAAAATCGCGCCTTTTTTCCAGACAATTTCCTCTCCCTCTATAATCTCAAGGTAATCACTCAATCTGACAATCAGGCGGGACATTAACCCCTTCGGCATAATTGGATATTGATAGCGAAACTGTAAAGCAGCGTTAAAACTTTTATTCCACCGAAAATTAGAGGGTCTATCATCGGGCAATAATTGTGCAGCTACATACTTCCCGCCTTCGGATTTATAGCAGATATCAAAATTATTCTTTGACATCAACTGGATGAGTTTTTGCGCATCTACACGAGTATATGTTTTCTCTTTTTCGCCAATTTGATATTGATTGGCGCAGAGAATATTGGTCATATCTTTTGCCGAAAATTTTCCATTGAGTTCTCCCCTAATCCGCTCATCTTTCAGGACTGTATATACACCTTCGACTACCCACTCAGGGCTAAGAACAATCAAATCCATCAGATTATCTTCCTCACTTTGAAAATGCAGCAGCGAACCCAATTGGTGCAAATACTCCGTCATTAAAAACTGATCCGCCTCCTCCGCTACCTGAAAAGGTTCACATAAATGATGCAAACGGCCAGCATCTATATATGGCCTTTTTTGCGCCATTTCTCGCAAAGACTCCCGAAT
Source organism: Bacteroidota bacterium (assembly GCA_020438265.1). Lineage (GTDB taxonomy): Bacteria > Bacteroidota > Bacteroidia > J057 > J057 > JAGQVA01. Next base: position 1,278 of record JAGQVA010000857.1, on the reverse strand, counting down.
TGGGTTCCACTGTTTAGGCAGTTCATTTTTCACAATAGGCAAATTGATGAGACGTTGTTCAATCGCTTCCCTCAGGCTTTCCCAGCGTTTGTCATTGACCGCCAGATCCACTTCGATAAACTGATAATCAAAATCGTCAGCATAGACTTTTAAGAGATCCTGATATTGAGGCATCCCGGTGCCGCCTTTCTTTTTATTCAGCACAATAATCAGCGATACTTTCCCTCCTGATTTATCCTTTCCTAATAGACTAATGATCTTAAACCAGTATGCCAGATTGGGAGCTTCCGCCCTCGCTTCCATCATTAATACATAAACCGCATTAGGCGTAAGGAAAAACTGATGGGTCATATATTGTAATTCTTGTCCGCCGAAATCCCATAGATTGGCTCGAAAACCTTCTTTTATTTCCAGGCCTTCGTGGATATTGATGCCCTGGGTTTCGTCAGTGGGGGTTTGTTGTAAATCGAAATTGGGGTCTAGTAATTTATTGAATAAGGTGGTTTTTCCGGTGCCGCCTTCTCCTACTATGATTAGTTTGGCTTCATTGATGGTTTGGGTACCTCCCTGAGATTCGATTTGTTTCCAGTAGTTGAGGATGGCTTCATTGCCTTGTTTGGCGATTTCTATGGGGGGGTTGGTTAGGGGGCAGGAATGAATTTCAATTCCTTCTCCACGTTTACCCTTCATTGTACCCCATTTAACCGGGAATCCTTTTTTAAGTATTTTTTTCAAAGGCCTTAAGTCGATTACTTGGGTCAGAGAAGCATCTAGATCTTTCAGATTATTTAAATTTTTCAAAGGGCTCAAATCGATTACTGGGGTATTAGAAAACAATAGAGTTTGTAAGTTTTTTAAATTTTCTAAGATAGTTAAACTGCTTATTTGGGTACTGTTAATACAAAGGAATTGCAAATTTTCTAAGTTTCCCAAAGGGGTTAAGTCCTTTATCAGGGTTGAATGAACATCTAGTTCTTTAAGATGGTTTAAATTTTCTAAAGAACATAAATCGCTTACCTGGGTTTTTGAAAGATTGAGCTGTTGTAAACTTTTTAAATTCTTTAGAGGACTTAAATCCTGCAACTCCCATTTATCTCCAAATCTACCATTAGCTAATAGAATTTTTAGTTGTTGGAGTTTCTGAATTTTGGGAGAAAAATGTCTAATATTATTTCTCATACCCTTATTTTGACTTCTAAAAGTAGTATCTTTTTGAGCTTCAAAATCATATATATTCCCCCTATTACTTAAAGCTAGCCCTTCCAACCAAACCAATTC
>JAGQVA010000856.1 GCA_020438265.1 Bacteroidota bacterium | reverse complement strand
CATTGGAAATAAAATTGAGCTCAATGCCTCCATTACGGCCAAAATCACCTTTTTCCGGTGAAGTCGGATTATCAAAAGCCTGGCGATTGGCAAGAATACCGGTAATAGATGACCGCTTAAATATCCGCTGTTGAAAAGCTGCTACACTGTAATTCTGGCCCTGTTCTTCATCGGTAGCTCCTGTTTGTACACTCATCAGTCCGATTCGTAGTTTTTCGGTCATGTTCCCACTCAATCGGGCGCCAAAGTAAATCGGGACTGGTTCGCCAGAAAAAGTAAGTCCTATTCTTCGCGAGAAAAATGGTCGGGTAGGAGGAATCCCGAATCCGGCAAAAATATCACTGTTCTCCAGAAAGAAAGTTCTCCGTTCCGGGAAAAAAGGGTTAAACCGCTCCAGATTGGTTATTTGACTGTCGACATCTACCTGAGAGAAATCCGGATTAATGGTCAGGTCAAGATTGAGCGATGACGAAACAGCTACTTTGGCATCCAGTCCGGCGTTTCCATTCAAATTCGGGTTGATCTCGTTTTCATAATCCCGGCTTACTCCTCCGGTAGCGTAAGGAATCAAAGAGACATTCCCTTTCACTTTGGCAGGAGCTTTATCCCAGGCTACGGTTCCGAGGTATCCCAGATCAACGGCAGGGAAATTGACCGGCACATAAGACCAGGTTGAATAATAATTGCGTTTGATGTCATTGCGTAAAAAGTTGAACCCCCAGTTGGAAACCCCGCTTTCGTATCTCAGGGTTTTGAACGGAATGGCAATTTCAATCACATATCTGTCATCGTGGTTGACAACTGCCGAAAACCATTTATTATCCCAGTCCATGGAAAAACCTTCCATGGCATTGGTCAGTAATCCTTCGCTTTGAGCCCCCAGGGCATTTACGCCAAAGAAAAAGCCATTGGCTTTGCGATAGACCGGGTCAATGACTACGGCAAATCCATCACTGTTGAAAAAATCCTGGTCTCTTTTGAGACTTTGAATGATGTATTCACGGGTATCATAACAAATGGCGGCAATGTAGACGAAGTTCTGATCGTAAGTCATTTTGACTTCGGTTTTTGCTTCAGCAGGTTCTGTATCGGTGGGCCATTTGTTCCAGAATCCACCAGTAGTTTCAGCTTTTTCCCAGGCTGCTTCGTCCAAAACGCCATCAATGATAATGGGAGAAGAAGTTTCTGTGATGTGAAGGAGAGGGTTTTTAGGAGGTTCTGAAGATTGGGCAAAAGAAAAATGGAAAATTCCAACTCCCAGAAAAAGGAGTAAATAATGTTTCATTAGTAGTCAGGTTATCTGTGTTTAATGCAGGATAAAGAATTTATTTTACAAATTCCCAATTCCGCTTCAATACTACGAATTAAGCAGTTTCGGGTTGGGAAGGCTTGTCGAAGCGGTCAACGATAAAAACGCTGATCAAAATGAGCCCCATTGCTCCGATCTGGTATAGTCCAATTTGTTCTCCATCCAAAAACCCCCACAAAAGCGCGAGCAGAGGAACCAGATACGTCGTCATACTGGCAAATACCGGACTGCTTAATTGAATCAGTTTTCCAATCAGAAAAAGTCCCAACGCATTTCCCAATAGCCCCAATAAAATCAAATACCCCGTAGCCGTAAATCCCGGGTCGTGATTAGCCATCTGAACAAACATATCAGTGCGAAAGGCCTCGAAAATGGCAATGGGAAAAACAATCAAAAAGGAAACCGCAACAATGCTCACTGCGGGAAGCCCAGCCAGATTAAATTTGAACATATTAGCAGTGAGACCATTACAAAAAGTCGCCAGGATGGTAAGGACTGCAAACCAGTTGATCACCCCAATTTCCCCGTTTTGTGCTTTTACAACCAGAACGAGTGTTCCAATCAATCCTAATATTAACCCCAGACCTTGCAGTGTGCGCATCCTTTGTTTGTAGAAGATTACACCCACCAGAAGCGTCATTAATGGTGTAAGGGTATTGAGTATCCCGTTAACGGCACTGTCAATACGAGTTTGCGCAGTGGCGTAGAGGAGGGTTACGACAAAATTAGAGATCAGGGCAAATCCAACCAGGGGAAGCCAGTAGCGTCGCTCTATTCTTCTCAAAGCGGGAATGGACCAATAAGCCAGGGCCAGAGCAGCGATCATCATTCGCCCGGCAAAAACCTGTTCAGGAGAATAGACGGTCAGTGCTTTTTTGAGCATAATAAAAGTACTTCCCCAAATCAGGGTGAGGGAAATGATGATGATCCAGGACCAGAGACGATTTTTTGATGACACGGTTTAAGGTTGAATTAACAAACGCCTGGGATAGAGCTTTGTCTTTTCACCACATGAGTCACATAGAAATTATGTAAAAAGAAGAAAACATAGTAGAAAGCAGTTGGACTGATTAGCTAATGATTTCTTCTGCTTCATTACAAACTATGTGTCCATGTGGTAAAAATCAATCTCTACTACAAAGACAGCGATGCAAAATAGAAAGTAAATTATTGAAAAAACAAACGTGGAAAATTTTAACTTTCCGGATTAAAACGAGTGAATGCAATTCATAGAAGAAATAAAAATACTGGAACAAATAGCCAGTCAGTTAGACCCGAGCCCGGAGCAGCGAGCATTTTGGCGGAATGCAGTCATCAATCACACAGAGTCATATTTGGAGAATATTTATCAGGTTCCCGCAAAAATAGAACTCCCCGAAAAAGCCAGCGCTTTGCTCGAAAGCCCCATTCAGGAAGAACCTGAAGAAATAGATTCCCTGTTAACTTTGATCCAAAAAAACGTCGATGAGCAGGGTCTAAAACCCTCTTCCCCCGGATATATGGCCTA
>JAGQVA010000855.1 GCA_020438265.1 Bacteroidota bacterium | reverse complement strand
TAGAACCCCCTCACACAGGCACCGCCCCCTCGGAGAGGTTGGCTCGCGCAGGCCCAGCCACTTGGCAGACCCATATTTGGCTTTTAACGGATTATCTTCTGAGAAATACTTCCTCAGTCGAGGAATAAATCAGATGAGCCCGAATGGGCTGGCCTTGCGGGAATCCCTTCTTGAGGGGATGTGGGTAGTGTGAAGGGGTACTACATTGGGCAGGAAATAAAGCTAAATCAATAATATAAATTTCAACTACATAAAATAAACTTTGCTAAAGGATTCCAAACCTCACACACCCTCATTCAACCGCTCCATAAACTCATCCCGCCAACTCTTCCCAATCGCAATCTTCACATCCCCAATAATCACATGATTATGCTCGACCCTCTTCACATGCTGCAAATTCACCAGATAGGAGCGGTGCACCTGCACAAAACTGTCCGGAACTAGCTCCACGGCTTCGCTGAGTTTCATCCTGACAGTGATTTTGTCGGTGGTGGTGAAAAAATCTACGTAATTGGTGGCGCCCTGCACGTATTGAAGTTGGTCGAAATCGATTCTCACGTATTGGTGGCCGCTTTTGAGGAAGGTGAAGGTGGCTTTTTCCTGCTGTTTGAGCTGGGCGGCGCGGTTGACGGCTTTGAGGAAACGGTTGAAGGCGATGGGTTTGACGAGGTAGTCGACGGCCTGGAGTTCGTAGCTTTCGGCGGCGTATTCGGAGAAGGCGGTGGTGAAGATGATCAGGGGAGGATTGGTCAGGCCTCTGGCCCAGTCCAGACCGGAAATGTCTGGCATGCGGATGTCGAGGAAAATGAGGTCTACGTTGTTGTTTTGCAGGTAAACCAGGGCTTCCATCGCATCTGTAAATGAGGCTTTCAGAGAAAGAAATGGGACTTTCTCTGAAAGCAGTCGGATGACTTCTAAGGCTTGCGGTTCGTCGTCTATCGCGATTGCGTGCATATTGTGAATGAAATAAGAGTTTTGTTTTGGGTAGCAAATAGGGTATGTAAACCTTTTTATTTGCCGCAGGCATATTGATTGTTTGTGTCATCCTGAGACTTCCAGGGGAAGGGCTATTCGCCTTCCCCTTCACGATATCTATGACAGAAAAAAATGATATCCGATTGAAGAACAAGCGCTATCGCTATATTCGATATGCGAAGTCAGCCGTTTTCGTGAGTCCAAACTTCGCATATCGAATATCGCTTCGCTGTTACTCCTTGTTCGTATATCAACACAATTGTGTATTTTTAACACACTTGTCATCCTGAGCCCCGCAGCGTAAGCGAAGGATCTAAGTATCCCGAACGGCGAAGCAAGTGAGGGAGCGCATGAGTACTCCTTCGCTATGCTCAGGATGCTTAGATCCTTCGGCAGGCCTCAGGATGACATTTCGTATTTCAATGCCTCACGGCAACTAAAAGCTATTAACACCCCATTTGCCACCTAAAACAAAACGCTAATTATTTAAAAATCAAGGCTCAATCGAGCCATGTAGTGCTCGGCGCTTTCTTCGATCTGCCATTCGTATTTGCCGGGATACAGCAGCTCAAGTCTTTGTTTGGTATTGGTCAGGCCAATTCCTCCTTCGGTTTTTCCATTGGCGGTGACCAGTTCTTTTTGACTTGGGTGAACTGAATTTTCCACGGTCAGGATCAAGCCGTTTTTCTGAATAAACAGATCTATGTAAATATAGGAATCATGACTCATACTAATGCCATGTTTGAAGGCATTTTCGACGAGGGTGATGAGTAACAGGGGAGCTATTTGCTGGTTTCCAGGTTCTCCTTCGATCTCAAAGGTGAGTTTGTGGCGCATGGGATTGAGACGCAGGCGCTGTAATTCGATGTAATCTTCGAGATAATCGAGTTCGGTTTCCAGAGGAATAAAATCTTTATCTCCGTGGTAAATCGCAAAACGCATCAGGTTGCTCATTTTCGTAATGGCTTCTGCGGTTTTGGGGCTTTCTTCTCCCAGGGCAAATCCATAAACGGTATTGAGTGAGTTGAAGAAGAAATGTGGGCTGATTTGGGTTTTGAGGTTGTTTAATTCGGCGTTAAGGGCTTCTTTCTGAATTTTTAGCTTAGGCATTCCCTTAAAAATCCAGTAGCGTCCCAGGCCATAAATCGGTGCCACAAAAAGGAGAAAAAGGTGAAGAGCGAGAATACCGTCTTCCCTCATTCCATTGCGAAACTCAGGATGACTGTCAATCAAATGCCATGACCCTGTTTCCTCAAAAAAGAATAACCGATAGTCATTTAAAGGAGTCAGATAGGTACTGGCTGCGAGTAAAAACATTCCCAGACTCAATCCTGTTACTGCCAGGAGGTACACAAACCATCTTTTCTTTAATAATAAGCCCGGTACCAGAAGTTTTTGATTGAAATAGAATACAACGAAGACGGCAATACAAAGCACCCAAACGGAGAAGGGATCTAATTCTATGACGCGATACCAACTGTAAACCATTCCATGAAACAAGATATTAATCGTAATCATGGAAATGAGGCCAATTTCGACAAAGTCAAATCGCTGCGGGGTGATAAAGGAAACTCCAACAATCTTGAGGACCACTGCAACGCCAAAAATGAACATCGCCAGAAACAGGAGAATCGTCAGAATGGCTTCCATCTCGCCCCAGTTATGGCGAACATTACTGGGCTTGCGGTGCGTGTAATTATCATAAGCTTCTTCAAACAGGTCTTTATGAGAAAAATGGCCAATTTGATTGATATAGGTCAAAAACTCCTCAGGATCTGAGTGTTTTTCTTCATAGAAATTCGCAATCGCTCTGGACCAGGCAATCAGGGTATCAGGTCTGTTGGCCAG
>JAGQVA010000854.1 GCA_020438265.1 Bacteroidota bacterium | reverse complement strand
CAAAATGATTGAGTGCAAAGAGAGGAGTCGTTTGTTCATAATAGTAGTAATTTGATAGAAAGGACATGGAGCTTATTTTCCCACGAGTAAAGGTCTCCTTTATAAAAATCAAATACTACTGATCTGTTTCGTCAAAACTACACAGCTTATGCAAAAGGCTACATCATGACTACATCATCGCTGTTGGCGACTTACTCACTCCTCAAAGCATCCGCAGGATTCAACCTCGCCAATTTCCATGATTGATAACTCAAAGTAATCAGCACTAATCCCATCATGATCAACGCAGTAACCGCAAACACCAACACCGATATATCAATGTGATAGGCAAAATTGGCCAGCCATTCCTGCATCAAAAAGTAAGAGACCGGAATTCCAATTAAAAAAGCCAGTCCAATCAATAGAAAAAACTCCCGGGAAAAGGTCAGCAAAATTTTCGGTACGGATGCTCCCAGCACTTTGCGGATACTCATTTCTTTAGTCTTTTGCTGGGCGATATAGGTCGTCAAGCCAAATAGCCCCGTGCAAGACATGAGAATAGCAATCAAAGTAAATATGTCGAAAACTGAGCCTGTAGCCTGATCCGAACTATACTGTTCCTGCAATTCCTGATCAAGAAAGGAAAAACGAAAATCTTCCTGGGAAAAGGCCATCCATTTTGACTCAATCGCATCCAACGTTTGATTGAGATTTTCAGCTCTGACTCTTACGGCCAGGGAAGGAGGGGTAAAACCCGTATTTCCATTATTAATGACAATGGGACCAATTTCACTGTGAAGAGAGAAAAAGTGATAATCTGCAACCACTCCCACAACTGTAAATTCAGGTGGTTCCTGATCGCCCTGGCCACCACGGGATTTGAAAGTCTCCCCTACAGGATTTTTAAAACCCAGGCTTTTTGCAGCGGTCTCATTGATGATGATAGACAAAGAATCGTTAAAATCGGGGGAAAAGGACCTTCCTTCCACCATTTCAAAACCCATCACATCGAAAAAATAGTCGTCGAAGGTAGCTATATTGGCTCTCAGGTCGCTCGCGTCAGGATTAGAAGTTTCATAAACCCCACTACCGAGAAACTGTCCGGGCATTCCATTGGCTCCACCAACTGCTACTACTCCTGGAAGCGCTTCTACTTCACTTCTGAAAGCTGGATAATTTTCCCTCAAGGTCTGCGCATAACCAATATTAATGATATTTTCCTGATTAAATCCCAGGTGTTTATTTCGGAAATAATTCATCTGCTGGTGGACGATAAAAGAACCGGAAATCATTACCATGGAAATCACAAACTGTATGGTGGTCAGGCCATTGCGAAGCCAGTTGCCGCTACGGCTGGAAGAGAAAGAACCTTTCAGAATTCGCGCAGGTTGAATGGCTGCAATGACCAGAGCCGGGTAAAATCCGGATAAGATGCCTACTCCAACAATAAAGGTTAGAAAAATCAATAAGTTAATTGGGCTGAGTAAAGGCTCTAAAGATAGTGCAGTATTCAACAACTCATTAAAAAATGGTAAAACTATCGCTACAATTCCTACCGCTAACCCCGCACTAATCAGGCAAATAAACGTCGATTCCGTCAAAAATTGAGAGATCAACGCTGGACGATGCACACCAACGACTTTACGGATTCCCACTTCTTTCGCCCTTACTGGAGAACGCGCCACGGAAAGGTTGACATAATTGATGGTAGAAATAATCAGGATAATAATAGCAATGACCGACAGTAAATACACATACATGATATCACTGTTGGGTTCGATTTCAATATCCTGTTTGGAATGAAGGTGAATGGTCTCAATTGGCTGAAGAAAATAGGCAAATTTATGTCCTGATTCGGCGTAGTTTTCACCCAGTCTTTGCGTCAGATCTGCTCCGCCATATTTTTCTACCAAATCATCAAATTTCGCTTCAAAAGCCACCGGATCAACTCCTTCCTTAAGCTTTACATAAGTGTAAACCCAGGGATTCATCCAGCTATTGGTGCGAATGGCATTCACCAGATAACCCACCGCTTCAATTGATCCCATGAGATCAAAATGTATGTGGGAATTATTCGGAATATCTTCAATCACTCCGGTAATCTGGAAAACACTTGTGTCTATGTTAAAGGATTCATTGACCACATCCGTTCTGCCAAAATATTTCTTTGCCGTGGATTGAGTTACGACTACTTTATCAGGTCCATCCAAAGCTGTTTCAGGATTTCCATGCAGAAACTTATGAGAGAATACCTTAAAAAAATCCGCATCGCCATACATATATCTGGTCTCGATAAAATCCTCATCACCAATGGTCACTTCTACCTCATTCTGGAAAAAAAGGCGATGCATACGGGTTACAGCTTCTACTTCGGGATAATTTTCCTTTAAAACCGGCGCCAGGGTAATAACCGAAGAGGCAAAATTCCGGGTGCGGTCCGGATAAATTCTTTCCAATGCAATCCTGTGAATGCGCTCGCTATTATTAAAAAATTTGTCAAAGGAAAGTTCATTTTGCACATAAAGCGCGATGAGTAAAACACTGGCAATTCCTACAGCCAGTCCCAGAATATTAATCATTCCGTAGACCTTGTTTCGCATCAAATGGCGATAAGAAATTTTGACATGGTTAAATGGCATAATCCGGAAATATTGATGGTTTCTTTTTTTCAGAATATGAGGACGAATAAATCTGATAACCTCGTAATAGTATTGCAGAGAAGCTTTTCTGGAGCCTTTTTCCTCACAGTTTTCCATAAACTGCTCTCTCAAATCGCCAAGAATCTCATCCTGCCATTCTTCTGCGCAGAAGGATTTGAGGAGGCGTACCGCCAACCTGGGTGGATGATATG
>JAGQVA010000853.1 GCA_020438265.1 Bacteroidota bacterium | reverse complement strand
CTTTCTGAAGCAGTGATCTCACCTTTTAGCAATCGAGATTGATCCCAAACCCCGGCAATAATTCCGGATTTGCCTTTTTGAATTTTATCTTCCTTTTTATATTCGCCTAATAACCCTTTCAATCCGTTTTCCAGCTCTTTTTTGGCCGTTTTCAGGATTTCTCCTTCGCCGCTAAACTGAATGAAGGAAATTTGATTTTGATAAGCTTGTCTGATTGTTTCATTGGTGATTTTGTCATACCTCAGCCAGAGTCGGTAACCATCTTCGGCCCGTATGGAGGATAGGCAAAGGCTGACCGAAAAAGCGGATAATAATAGTAGTCGTATTAACATTTCGGGAGTAGTTATGGTCAAAATGAATATAACTATTTACGAAAAAATATGGGATTAGGCAAGTTTTGGGATTGAAATTTTGGGTTGTTATTCAAATGAACCACTCTTACAAAATATCATAATCTTCTTTAAATTTTTCTATCTTGTTATTGAACCTGACTCAGAAAATGTTCAGGAAAGTAGAATTAAGGCAAAAATGATGAAAAAAATTCTTTATCCATTTATTCTTGTAGGGATTATAAGTCTAATGGGCCATTCAGTCGCTATTTCTCAAAGTGCTATATCTCAGAGTGTTTTGGATTTTGATGGAATCAATGACTTTGTTGTCGTGCCTGGTGCTTCAGCTTATATCGCTAACAGTCCTATGTCGCTTTCAGCATGGGTTTATCCTACCAATTCCACTGCAGGCTGGCCGGACTTTGATGGAATAATAGGTTTCAGGAATGATGCCAATGCAGATTTTTATCTTTTGCAATTAAGTTCAACAAGTATTGAAGCAAGATTCAGAAACAGCTCCGGAATCAACTACGATATTGTCTATACGGGTTTGAATCTGAATGCCTGGAATCATTTTGTCTTTACCTATAATAACTCGCTTTTAACCCTTTACCATGATGGAGTAAGTGTAATGACTTTAGCTGCCAGTGGTTCTATATCCAGCACAACCCAGGCGCTGAATATTGGCTATCTTCCCTTTAGTGCCAATCCTTTTTATTTTGATGGTCGACTGGATGATGTTGCCCTATGGAATACAAGTCTGAATGCTACGCAGGCAGCTGATTTATATTCAGGTTGTGGAATTGATACTGCTGCGGCCAATCTGGTTTTAGCTTATGAATTCAATCAAGGCACTCCCGGAGGCAATAATGCTGGTATCTCGTCTATTATTGACAGTAAAAATAATGTGAATGGAACTATGTCAGGATTTGCCTTAACAGGTACCAGTTCCAATTTCGTGGGTGATACAAAACCTGTCAGCGCCAATAATTTTTCCTTGACAGCATATTCCTGTGGCCCCTATTCCAGCCCCAGTGGAAACTATATGTGGACAACTACTGGCATTTATATGGATACCATTCTGGCAGTAAGCGGATGTGACAGCATTTATACCATTGATCTGACGGTTGGGGCGAATACGTACGATACCCTGACGGTAAAGGGTTGTGATATATATCAGAGCCCAAGCGGTAATCATGTCTGGGCAATTTCTGGCCTGTATCAGGATACCCTTCTCAATTCAGGGGGATGTGATAGCGTTATCACGATTGATTTGACTCTGGGTAGCAGTAATTTTAACTCTATAAACATTCAGGAGTGTGACTCCTTTATGAGTCCCAGTGGTTTGTATACCTGGACGAGTTCCGGAGTTTATGCTGATACCATTACCAATTCCAGCGGGTGTGATAGTTTGATTGAGGTTCATCTGACGATTCAGACGAGTACTTCAGATTCCTTTGCCACTTCTTCCTGTACGCCATTTACCAGTCCAAGTGGCAAATATGTATGGGAAACAACGGGGATTTATCGCGATACAGTAAGTAATACCAATGGTTGTAATCACTATCTGACGATTGCCCTGACCATTGAACAGATTGATACTACAGTCAGCCAGTCGAATGATACGCTTTCAGCCAATGCAGTGGGTTTAACTTATCAATGGCTGGATTGTAATAATAACTTTGCACCAGTCTCGGGAGCAACAACTGCGTCATTTTCCCCACAAACGACAGGTTCTTACGCCGTGGCAATTACCCAAAATGGATGTACTGATACTTCGGATTGCCATACCATAGATATCGGCTCCTGGATTCGTGAGTTTGGATTCTCAAGCCCCATCCAAATTTTCCCCAATCCCGCTTCAGATGAGGTTTTTATTGACCTGGGGCAGGTTTATACAGATGTTCAGGTTGAAATCTTTGACTTAACAGGGAAACAGATTATCCAAATCGAAAGAAGAAAAACCAGCGGATTATCAATCAATACAAGTCATTTACCTGTTGGCAGCTACTTTGTGAAAGTGAATTCAGGAAAGAAAAAGGCAGTTATGAAGTTGATGGTGAATTAAGCGCTGTTACGTTCTGACGATAATCGTATGCTCCAGCACATACCCATCCTGCATATTTCCCGATACGCCGGCCATATTGCCGTCCAGGCTATCGAGAAAAAGAAAATCAGTCTGATTGGTGGTATCGGCAGATCCTTTATAATCTGAAGAAGCATAGACCGTATCGGAGATTTCATCAGGGAAGGCGATTTGACTAACCAACAGAGACTTTTCATTCCGGTTTAGCACCTCTACATGAATATGAGGTGCTCTGCCGGGATACCAGCCCGGATAAATACTGAGAAAAGAAACTTTTCCCGTCAGATCAGTTGTCTGACGTCCCCGCAGAAAATGATGCTGAGTGAAGTCTTCCTGTTGGAGACTTACGCCTCCATATTCGGAGTAATAGCCCTGACTGTCACAGTGCCAGATATCTACAAAAACATCTGATAAAGG
>JAGQVA010000852.1 GCA_020438265.1 Bacteroidota bacterium | reverse complement strand
GACCTCACTACTGTACACTTTTGAAAATCTCCCACAGATATCACTGATTTCACGGATCTAAACGCTTAACAATTGAATCTATCTGTGGAATTTGTGATATCTGTGGGAGAAATTAAGTGTAGCTAAAAAGTGTACGGTAGAGAATTTTTTGACAGAATTCATAAACTGAAAAGCCCGTTTTGTGAAAAAATGCAAAAATCTATACACTATTACTGTATTTGGTAATATTTCAGACAGATCATCTCTTTCTCAGCCTTTCTTTAGAAAAATTACAAATGATTGGGACTTATCGGCGGTAATCAATTACAAGTCCTGATTATAATCATCTACCTTTAGCTTATTCAAACACTGATTCTAACGAAATAGCTATGAATGCCACAGATATTAAACATCCGGTTCTGGATTATGCTCGCATAGAATTTATCAATCAGAAGGGATTGCGTGTATTCCGGAAAAGAATTGATCCCGTATCCGACTTTGAAAACCTGCGAACCCTTCATCTCCAGGATGACCTTTCTACTTATCCCGTGCAGGAAGACAGATTTGATTATTCTCAGGATGTTGAATCTGTTTGGAAACACTATATACACAAAAAACCTCATGAAATGTGGACCGGAACCCTGGTGAAATATCTTTTTACCTATTCAAAAACCCGACGTTCGCCTTATTATGCTGAAGACCCTTCTGTTCCTTTGATTCACGAAGGCATGCAGCTATTCTGCCTCCTGAATCTGGCTGGTCCGCTGGGAGTGGTAGGCATGGAAGTGCTGAAAATAGATGAGGATAAAAAGGTGATCGAACTCGCCTATATAGAAGGAGGAATTTACCGGGGGTTGCAGCGAATGGAATTTATTGAACAGATCAATGGCCACACCCGGGTTATTCACACCAGTTATTACAAGGCAGAAGGACTGCTGGGGAAATTGATTCCATATGCCTATTTCCACAAAAAGACAGTCGGGGAATTCCACCAAAACATGAAAAATTTATTACTCAATCATTAAAGATAAATTATTATGAATACCGCCGAAAATCATAAAAAACTCGTCTTTGTAACCGGAGCTGATGGTTTATTGGGCAGTAACGTTGTAAGAGAACTGTTGAAGCAGGGGTACAAAGTCCGTGCGATGGTTCAGAAAGGCCGCAAAGCCAAAACCATTCGCAATCTGGAAAATGTAGAAATCGTGTATGGAGATCTTCTCGAACCCATCAAATTAGTTGGACTCATGAAGGAATGCGACATGGTCATCCATATTGCTGCCTTTACCGCTTCATGGCCTTCCCGGTCCAGAAAGTTTTTTAAAGTCAATGTGGAAGGAACCCGTAATATGATAGATGCCGCGCTTTACCGCAATATTGAAAGATTCGTCTATATTTCCAGTTCCAATACGCAGGGATTTACCCGTTCAAAAAAACATCCCGGTAATGAAACTACCCCCTGGCAAGGCGATCAGGGAATGGACTACGCTCTTTCTAAAAAAGAGGCTCATCTCATGGTAGATAAGGCTGTAGAAGAAAATGGACTTCCGGCAACCATTATTTGTCCCGGATTTATGTTTGGGCCTTATGACTCAGGTCCTACTTCAGGACAGCTTCTGATCAAAGCATGGCACCAGTCAATCAAATTTGCCACAAAAGGCGGTAAAAATTTCGTAGCTGCCCGGGATGTAGCCACCGCTACCGTTAATGCCCTGAAAGAAGATACAATTGGAGAAACCTTTATCTGCGGAAATGCAAACCTGACATTTAAGGAACTGTTTCAGATGATTGAAGATGTTACAGGCATTCCTCAGCCACATACCGTAGTACCCGCATTTTTGGTGAACATCGCAGGGTTCTTCATGGATCTGATTAGCAAGGTTACCCACAAACAACCCATGCTAAGTCTGCCAATGGCCAAAAACGCCAGTGAGCGCATGTACTACGGAGCTTCCAAGGCAGTCAAAAAGCTCAACATGCCTCAAACCGATCTGCGCACTGCCATCAGAGAAACATATCAATGGTTTGGTAAAAACGGTTATCTCGAAGATTATGAAAAACACGCAATTCAAAAATAAAGTTGTCCTGATTACAGGATCAAGTCAGGGGATTGGGAAAACTACCGCCGAACTCATGCTCAAAGCAGGTGCGAAGGTCGTCATCAATGCCCGCAATGAAAAACTCCTTTGGGAGACTTATGATGAACTGAGCCAATGGGGAGATGTGCTTCCCGTGCCCGGTGATATGGGAAAGTGGGCTGATGTGCAGAATCTTGTCAATCAGACGCTGGCTCATTTTGGAAGGTTGGATATTCTGATCAGCAACGCCGGACTCAAGTTTGAGGACTCTTTTCGAAGAACTACTCCTGAGATGTTGCAAAAGATTATTCAGGTGAATTTTCTGGGAAAGGTTTTCCCGATTAAAGCGGCTTTTGATGCCCTTGTAGAAAGTCAGGGCAGTATTATTTTGATTGGAAGTCTGGCAGGACTTTATGGTCTCCCGGGAGCATCCATTTATTCTTCCAGCAAAATGGCTCTGGCAGCGATGCAGCAGAGTCTGGAAGCAGAACTTGCTCCGCATGGGGTTCATATTGGATTAATGTATGTGGGTTTTACCGAAAGCGACGAGCACTCTGGTATTATGAATGGTGCCGGGGTCAAACAGGAAATTCCGGAAAGGAATATGAAACGCCAATCCCGGGAACATGTGGCTGGCGCAATTTTACGAATGATTGAGAACCGCATTAGCCGGAAGGTAATGACTCCTTTGGGCGTGGCGTTTGACATATTAAGAGTCATTGCCCCCGGCTTATTGCGGGTAATCCTGAAAAGGCGAACCAGAGAGTTGGAGCCTA